>NZ_JBHVBO010000219.1:0-6162 GCF_042668085.1 Isoptericola sp. NPDC057391
TCGCTGATCCCCAGGTCGAGATCGGGGGGGCGCGCTCGCGCGCGGCCAGAAGTCAGGACAGGCGGACGGTCGCCTGCGAGCGGCCGAGCACCTTGGCGCCCTCGTGGGTCACCGTGAGGTCGACGCGCACCGTGCCGGCGTCGGCGTCGATCGCGCCGACCGCCGCCGAGACCTCGACGACGGCGGTGCCGTCGGCCGGCACCGGGACCGGCTTCGTGAAGCGCGTCTGGTAGGCGACGACGGCGCCGGGGTCGCCCGCCCAGTCGGCGACGACGCCCACGACCGAACCCATCGTGAGCATGCCGTGGGCGATCACGTCGGGCAGCCCGACGCCGGTGGCGAAGGACTCGTCCCAGTGGATCGGGTTGAAGTCGCCGCTGGCCCCGGCGTAGCGCACGAGGCGGGCGCGGTCGAGCTCGACCGTCCCGGTGGCGACGACGTCGCCGACGGCGAGGTCCGCGAGCGCGGGCCGGTTCATCAGGAGTCCTCCCCGCGGATCACGAGGCTCGAGGAGACGGTCGCGACGGGCTCGCGGGCGCTGTCGTCGGCCCCGTCGCCCGCGGCGAAGATCTCGCAGCGCGTGGTCACCATCGCGATGCCGGCGCGCTCGGTCACGGAGTCGACGTGCAGCACGGTGACCAGCTCGTCGCCCGCGACGATCGGCCGGTGGTGCACGAACTTCTCGTCCGCGTGGACGACGCGCGAGAAGTCGATCCCGGCGTCCGGGTCCTGGACGTACTGCGCCTCGGCCCGCTGCGCGACGACGACGGCGAACGTGGGGGGCGCGACGAGGTCCGGATAGCCGAGACCCCGCGCCGCCACGAGGTCGTGGTGCGCGGGGTGGGCGGCACCGACGGCGGACGCGAACTCACGGAGCTTCTCGCGCCCCACGGAGTAGGGGGCGGTGGCCGGGTACTCGCGGCCAGCGAAGCCTCGATCAGGAAGCGTGTTCGCCACGTCGGTGCGGTGATCCGTCGAGGGCTGGGTCAGCGGGTCTCGCGGTGCGACGTGTGCTTGCCGCAGCGCGGGCAGAACTTCGCCAGCTCGAGACGGTCGGGGTCGTTGCGGCGGTTCTTCTTCGTGATGTAGTTCCGCTCCTTGCAGTCCACGCAGGCCAGCGTGATCTTCGGGCGGACGTCCGCGCTCTTGGCAGCCATGGTGTGTCACCTCTCGCGCCCCCGGAAGGCGCCACGTGAATCAAGGAACAGGCCGGTCCGACGCCGGCCGTCGAACCGTGATGGTGTCGGTAGCGAGGGCGGGGCTCGAACCCGCGACCTCACGATTATGAGTCGTGCGCTCTGACCAGCTGAGCTACCCCGCCGCGCGTGACGGAACGCAGGACCCTCCGCCCTCCACCGAGGACGGCGGTCCCGCGTCACATCACAGAGCCCCGAAAGGGAATCGAACCCTTGACCTTCTCCTTACCATGGAGACGCTCTGCCGACTGAGCTATCGGGGCAGCGGAGAAGACTCTACACGGCTCTCGGCACCTGGTGAAATCCGCGGGATGCCCGCTCGATCACACCGTGCGCCGGGGCCGCGAGGCCCCTCCAGACGTCGGACGAGGCGCCTCCCGAGGGTGGCGCCCCGTCCGTCGCGGTGGCAGGTGAGGGATTCGAACCCCCGAAGGCTGAGCCGTCTGATTTACAGTCAGATCCCTTTGGCCGCTCGGGCAACCTGCCGTGCGGGCTCGCAGACGAGCTCGCGGGTAGAACCATAACGCCCCGGAGGGCCCCGGCGGAAATCGTCCCGCCGTGGCCCGCGTCACGACCGCCCGGGCCCCCGGTCGGGGCCCTACATTGAGGCGGTGACGTCCCCCTCCTCCCCCGACCGCTGGGGGCTGCCGCTCGGCCTCTCGGCGTTCGTCCTCTGGGGCGCGATGCCCCTGTTCTTCCCGCTGCTCGAGCCCGCCGGCCCCGTCGAGATCATCGCCCACCGCGTGGTGTGGAGCCTCGTGTTCTGCGTGGTGCTCCTGCTCGTCACGCGCACGTTCGGGTCGTTCGTCGCCGTGCTGCGCCACGGCCGCGTCATGGGTGCGCTCGCCGTCGCGTCGGTGCTGATCATCGCGAACTGGACCACGTACGTGTACGCGGTGCTCTCCGGCCACGTGCTGGACGCCGCCCTGGGCTACTTCATCAACCCGCTCCTCACGGTGCTCCTCGGCGTGCTCGTGCTGCGAGAGCGCCTGCGGGTGGCGCAGTGGGTGGCGCTCGGGTTCGGGGCGGCGGCCGTCGTGGTGATCTCCACCGGGGTGGGCGGTCTGCCCTGGATCGCGCTCGTCCTCGCGGGCGCCTTCGGGCTCTACTCGCTCGTGAAGAACCGGGTGGGACGCGACGTCGGCGCGCTGCCCGGCCTGACAGCGGAGACGGCCGTGGCCACGCCGTTCGCCCTCGCGTACCTCGTGGTCCTCGGCGCCACGGGGGTCGGCACGTTCACCACCGAGGGCGTGGGCCACGCGCTCCTGCTCGCCGCGTGCGGCGTCATCACGGGCCTGCCCCTGCTGCTGTTCTCGGCCGCCGCGCGCCGGGTCCCGCTGTCCGTGGTCGGGATGCTGCAGTACCTGACCCCCGTGCTGCAGTTCCTGCTGGGCCTCCTCGTCTTCGGCGAGCACATGCCGCCCACCCGCTGGGCCGGGTTCGTGCTCGTGTGGGTGGCGCTGGTGATCCTCAGCGTGGACGGCACCCGCCAGGCCCGCGCCGCCCGCCTGGCCGCTCGCGCACGGACTACGGTGGTCACCGAACCCTGACCCTGACCCGAAGGAGCCCGTCGTGGCCGACTCGTCGTTCGACATCGTCAGCAAGGTGGACCGCCAGGAGGTGGACAACGCCCTCAACCAGGCCGCCAAGGAGATCTCCCAGCGGTACGACTTCAAGGGGGTGGGCGCCTCCATCGCGTGGAGCGGGCAGGACACCGTCGTCTTCGAGGCGAACTCCGCGGAGCGCGTGCTCGCCGCCCTCGACGTCTTCCAGACCAAGCTCATCAAGCGCGGGGTCTCGCTCAAGGCCTTCGACACGGGCGAGAACGAGCCCCAGTCGTCCGGCAAGGTCTACCGGCTCGCGGGCTCCCTCAAGGAGGGCCTCGCGGGCGAGAACGCCAAGAAGGTCACCAAGGTCATCCGCGACGAGGGCCCCAAGGGCGTCAAGACGCAGATCACCGGCGACGAGGTGCGGGTCACGAGCAAGTCCCGCGACGACCTGCAGGCCGTGATCGCGCTCCTCAAGGGCGCGGACCTCGACTTCGCGGTCCAGTTCGTCAACTACCGGTGACGGCGCGGGCGGGCGACGCGGGCCGCGGGCTGCCGCGGGTCGTCGCGACGGACCTCGACGGCACGCTGCTGCGCTCGGACGGCTCCGTCTCGGAGCGCACGCGGCGCGCGCTGCGGACCGTGGAGGAGGCCGGCACCGAGGTCGTCTTCGTCACCGCCCGTCCGCCCCGCTGGCTCGCCGACCTGGCCGACCTGGTCGGCGGCCACGGCCGGGTCATCGCCCTCGGCGGCGCCGCGGTGTGGGACCTGGGCTCCGGGCGGGCGCTGGACGCCTGCGGCTTCGACGACGCCGTCGTGCGCGACCTGGTCGCCGGGCTGCGGGAGGCCGTGCCCGGGGTGGGCCTCGCCGTCGAGACCGTCCGCGGCCCGGCCTTCGATCCCTGGTTCCCCGACGGCGAGCCCGGGCTCGACCGCGGCCTGCGGGCCGTGCCCGTCGAGGACGCGCTGCGCGGCGGGGACGACGCCGTCGCCAAGCTCCTCGCGGTCCGGCCCGGCACGCCGGCGCAGGGCTTCGGCGTCGTGCAGCGCGGCGACGTCCAGGACGACGCCCAGGAGGCCTTCTTCGAGCGCGTGCGCGACGTCGTCGGTGGCCGGGCCGCGCTGCACTACTCGGGCGCGGCCGGACTGGCCGAGCTGCTGCCGCCCGGGGTGACGAAGGACGTCGCGCTCGCCCGGTGGTGCCGGCGGCTCGACGTCGACGCCCGCGACGTGTGGGCCTTCGGCGACATGCCCAACGACCTGCCGATGCTGCGCTGGGCGGGCCGCGGGCACGCCGTCGCCAACGCGCACCCGGACGTGCTCGCGTGTGCGGACGCCGTCGTGCCCGGCAACGACGACGACGGCGTCGCCGCCGCGCTGGAGGCCGCGCTCGGCGCCTGGCCGCCCGTGGCCGGCTACCGGGCGGAGCCGCTCTCCCCCTGAGCGCGCTGCCGGTCGGCCACGAGCTGGGCCCGCAGCTCCTGCACCTCCGCGACGAGCAGGGCGACCTGCGCCTGGCTGACCATGCCGACGGGCGCCTCCCCCGTCGCCCCGCCACCCACCGCGCCCGGGCGGTCGTCCGGCGACGACGTGTCGGTGACCCGCTCCACCAGCCACGACGAGAGCGTCGCCGTGACGACGCCCAGCAGCGCGATGCCGCCGAGCATCAGGCAGACCGCGACGACCCGGCCCGCCGGGGTCACCGGCGCGAGGTCGCCATAGCCCACGGTCGTGATCGTCACCATCGCCCACCAGAAGCCGTCCCCGAGATTGACGATGCTGGCGCCCGGCGCGCCGCGCTCGGCCTGGGTCACGGTCAGCGCGCCGACGACCACCAGGAGCGCGGTGCCGGCCGCGGCGAACCGCACCACCCGGCCCCGCAGCCGCACGGCGTTCACCCGGTTGAGGCGCACCACCACGGACACCAGCAGCAGCGGGCGCAGCACGGGCAGCACGACCACCGCGAGCTCGAGCGGGTGCCGGCGGACGTACCGCCACGGGCGCGGGGCCAGCCGGGCGCGCACGACGTAGTCCACGACGAAGAGCAGCCAGGTCACCGCGAGGACGAACGAGCAGACGGCCTGCACGTCCGGCGAGGCGTCCGGGCGGGCGATAGGGATCGCGTACGCGACCAGGAACAACAGCGAGATCACCGTCAGCGGCCACTCGGTGGCCGCCTGCCAGCGCCGCAGGCGCGCGTGACCGGCGTCCGGGTGCGACGACGGCGGGCGCTCGCGCGGCCCGGGCTCGGCCGCGTCCTCCGGGCCGCCCGGCGGGGCTGGGGTCATCGCAGGTCAGCCTGGCAGACCGGCGTCGCCCCCGCCCCCCGAGGGCGCGCCCGCGGGGCGTCAGTAGCGGGTGATTCCCCCGGGACCGAAGCCCGTGCCGCCGGCCATCTTCTCCAGCCGGGCGATGCGGTCCGCCATCGGCGGGTGCGTGGAGAACAGCTTGGCCATGCCGGCGCCGCGGAACGGGTTGGCGAGCATGAGGTGGGAGACGTTCTGCAGCTCGCGGGTCTGCGGCAGCGGCGCCTTCGCCGTGCCGGACTCCAGCTTGCGCAGCGCCGACGCGAGGGCCATCGGGTCGCCGGTGAGCTTGGCGCCGTCCTCGTCCGCGTCGTACTCGCGCGTCCGCGAGATCGCCATCTGGATCATCATCGCCGCGAACGGCGCGAGGATCGCCATCGCCAGGGCGGCGAGCGGGTTGCCGCCCTCGCGCCGGTCCCCGCCGCCGAAGATCAGCAGGAACTGCGCCAGCGAGGTGATGACGCCCGCCATCGCCGACGCCACGGACGACGTGAGGATGTCGCGGTTGTACACGTGCATCAGCTCGTGGCCCAGCACCCCGCGCAGCTCGCGCTCGTCGAGCAGGCGCAGGATGCCCTCGGTGCAGCACACCGCCGCGTTCTTGGGGTTGCGCCCGGTCGCGAACGCGTTCGGCGCCTGCGTGGGCGAGATGAACAGGCGCGGCATGGGCTGGCGGGCCTCGGTGGAGAGCTCCCGCACGATGCGGTACATCTCCGGCGCCTCGAGCTCCGTCACCGGGTAGGCGTGCATCGCCCGGATCGCGATCTTGTCGGAGTTCCAGTAGCCGATGAACGTCGTGACGAGGCCGATCCCCACGAAGACGACGAGCATGCCCGCGCTGCCGCGGAAGAACAGGGCCCACAGACCGAGGACCACGGCCCACATGACGCCGAAGAGCGCCGCCGTCTTGAGACCGTTGAAGTGCTGGTGGCCCATGTGTCCTGCTGTCTCCTTCCGTGCGTCCCGCCCGCGCCGGCGCGCCGGCAGGATCCCACGGGGTGAACGCGCCGAGGGCCCGGGCGGTTCCCGCCCACCCGCCGAGATAGAGAACCCGGACCCGCGAGATAGAGAGGCTCGGACGAGGCCGCACCATGGCGCGGCGGCGTCCGAGCC
>NZ_JBHVBO010000220.1:0-6120 GCF_042668085.1 Isoptericola sp. NPDC057391
GGTTCTTCGTCGACATCATGTCCTCGAGGATCTCGGGAGGGCGTGGCGGCGCGGCAGCGCCGGACGGGGCGAAGCCTACCCGCGGCACCTGAACGTTCGCCGGGAATGTCCTGCCGGGCCGACCGGCGTCGAGTGCGACAGGTCAGAGGATGTCGGGCGGCCCGCTGATGGGCCACCACTCGATCGTGGGGTCGGACAGCACGGGTGCGACGAGGATCACGGTGAGCACCAGGCAGACGGCCACGGCGACCACGGCGCCGATGCGGACCGGGGCGATCTTCCCGACGATGATGCGGCCGCCCTCGCGTGCGGAGCCGCCCGCCGGCCCGAACCACGTGGCCAGGAGCGCGACGACCATCACGCCGGCCAGGACGCCGTTGAACACGATGTCCTCGTTCATCCCGCCCTGGGAGCGCGCCTCCAGGTCCGCGCGGGGCAGCACGATGAGGTGCCCCGCGCCGAACAGCCACCAGCCGGCCAGCAGGGTCAGCAGCCCGGCGCAGGCGCCGACCAGCACCGCGGGGATCGACCCGAGGATCCCGAGGAACGCGTGCCAGGGGAACAGCAGCGTGCCGACGAGCCCGTCGGAGCGGCGGACGCCCTTGTGCTCGCGCCGCGTGTGCAGCCGGTCGCCCGACGTCGCGACGGCGCGGCACACGAGGACGAGCGCGACGAAGGCGCCGAACCCGATGAGCGGGCGCGTGGCCGCGAGGGCGACCAGCGGCAGCGCGACGGCGACGGCGGTGCCGGTGCGCCGCCGGTGCACGGGGCGCACGTACGGGCCGGGTGGCTCGGGCGGCAGCTCCTCGACCAGCTGGTCGTAGCCCTTGTAGCGGACGTCGCCGACCGGGATGGCGCGGGTGGCGCCGTCCTGCGCCTGCAGCCGGTCGCGCTCCAGCGCGGTCATCGTCTGCGTGGGGTCGTCGGCGTCGGCCGGCGTGGCGGGGGCCGACGCGGCGGGGCGGTCGGGCGCGACCGGTGGCGGGGGCGGCGGCGCGGCCTGGGGCGTGCCCGGCGCGATCGGGACGGCGCCCGTCGGGGGGTACGACGCCGGGGCGGCGGCCGCCGCGGCGACCACCTGCGTGGGCAGCCCCACCCGCTGGGTCTCCTCGGACTGCGCGATGCGCTGGGTGGCGTCGGGGCCGGCCCACGGGTCGGGGGCGCCGCCCAGGGCGTCGTCGAGGTCGCGGCGCAGGGCCCGCGCCACCTCGGTGGGCCCCCAGCGGAGCGCCGGGTCGGCCTGCAGCGCCCCGGCGAGCGCCCGCGCGGTGCGTGCCGGCAGCCCGTGGAGGTCGGGCCGGCCCTCCCGCGAGCGCCGCAGCACGAGCTCGGTGGGCCGCACACCGAACGGTGAGCGGCCGGTGGCCGCGAACGAGAGCAGCGCGGCCCAGCTCCACCAGTCGGTCTCCGCGACGGGCGCCCCGCCGTCGAGCAGCTCGGGGGCGATGTAGCCGGGGGTGCCCATGACGAACCCCGCGGACGTCGTCCGGGTGTCGCCGGGGCCCTGCGCGATGCCGAAGTCGATGAGCACCGGGCCCTGCGCGGTGATCATCACGTTGGAGGGCTTGAGGTCGCGGTGCACCACGCCCGCGTCGTGCACGGCCTCGAGGGCCGCGGCCAGCTGGTCGGCGAGGGAGAAGACGTCGGCGGCGTCGAGCGGGCCGCGCTCGTCCACCTCCTCCTCGAGGGTGACGCCGTCCACCAGCTCGGTCACGACGAACGCGTACGGGCCCTCCAGCTCGGCGTCGAGCACCTGCGCGACGGCGGGGTGCCGCAGCCGCTGCAGGGCCGCGGCCTCGCGACGCAGCCGCTCGCGCCCGGCGGGGTCGGCATCGACGTGCGCGTGCAGCACCTTGAGCGCCACGCGGGCGCCGCCGCCGTCCACCGCCTCGTAGACCGCGCCCATCGCGCCGCTGCCGAGGGGTCGCACCACGGTGTACCCGCCGACCTCTGCGCCCTCGGCGAGCCCGCCGTCACGGGTCCGGGGAGCGCGCGGCGCGCGGTCCGACGACGCGCCGTTCCGCGCCGTCCCGTGCTGGGACGCGCCGTTCTGGGACGCGCCGTTCTGGCCACCGTCGCGCGCGGCCGACGGGGGCCCGGGCACGGGGTTGCGCCCCGGGACCTGCACCGCGTCGACCTCACCCATGGGGCACACCGTATCCGTCCGGACCCCCCGGGGCGCGCCGTGCCGCGCGGGTCCGCGGCAGGTCACAGCCGGGTCGAGGGCCGGTCGCGAGCGGGTGACGTCGGGCCGCGCCCGGCGAGGCAGGGACGCCGTCGGTACCCTGTCCGGGGAGGACGTTGTCCTTTCGAAGTCCTCCGGAGTCCTTGAAGGATTCCTGGCAGAGCACGTGGAGAGAGGTCCCTTGGCAGGCAAAGGTTCGTCAAGCAGCCATCGTCGGAAGGGCGACGGGTACGACCTCGTCGTCGTCGCCAACCGGCTCCCCGTCGACTTCACGGTCGACTCCGACGGCGGGGTGGACTGGCACCGCTCCCCCGGCGGCCTCGTCACCGCACTCGAGCCGGTGATGCGCGAGGCGGACGGCGCCTGGGTCGGCTGGTCCGGCGCCCCCGACCTCGAGCACGAGCCCTTCGAGGCCGACGGCATGCTCCTGGTGCCGGTCACCCTCAGCAAGCCGGAGATCGAGCGGTACTACGAGGGCTTTGCCAACGACACGCTCTGGCCGCTGTACCACGACGTCATCTCGCCCCCGACCTACCACCGGCAGTGGTGGGACGCCTACCGGCGCGTCAACCGCCGGTTCGCCGAGGCCGCGGCCGCGCAGGCGGCCGAGAACGCCGTCGTGTGGGTGCACGACTACCAGCTCCAGCTGGTGCCGAAGATGCTCCGCGACCTGCGGCCCGACCTGCGGATCGGGTTCTTCGACCACATCCCCTTCCCCGCGGTGGAGCTGTTCCAGCAGCTGCCGTGGCGCACCCAGATCGTCGAGGGCCTGCTGGGCGCGGACCTCATCGGCTTCCAGCGCGGGGGCGACGCGTCGAACTTCGTCCGCTCCGTGCGGCGGCTCACGAAGCACACCACGCGCGGGCCGATCATCACGGTCGCGGAGGAGGACGGGCGCCCCGCCCGGCACGTGCGGGCCGCGGCCTTCCCCATCTCGATCGACTCCCACCACTTCGACGCGCTGGCCCGCGAGCCGGAGGTGCAGGCCCGCGCGAAGGAGATCCGCGCCGACCTCGGCAACCCGAAGGTGATGATGCTGGGCGTCGACCGCCTCGACTACACCAAGGGCATCCGGCACCGCATCAAGGCGTACGGCGAGCTGCTGCAGGACGGCCGGCTCGACGTCGAGGACGCGACTCTCGTGCAGGTCGCCAGCCCCAGCCGCGAGAACGTGGGCGCCTACCAGGACCTGCGCGAGCACGTCGAGGTCCTCGTGGGCCGCATCAACGGCGAGTTCGGCGAGCTCGGGCACTCGGCGATCCACTACCTGCACCACTCCTACCCGCCCGCGGAGATGGCCGCGCTGTACCTCGCGGCCGACGTCATGCTCGTGACGTCGCTGCGCGACGGCATGAACCTCGTGGCGAAGGAGTACATCGCGGCGCGCTCGGACGAGCAGGGCGTGCTGGTGCTGAGCGAGTTCACCGGCGCGGCCGACGAGCTCGCCCCCGGGCCGCTCCTGGTCAACCCGCACGACATCGACGGGATGAAGGACACCATCGTCGCGGCGGCGCACATGCCCCCGCGCGAGCAGCGGCGCCGGATGCGCCGGCTGCGCCGCAAGGTGATGGCCGACGACGTCGCGAAGTGGTCCGAGACGTTCCTCGGCGTCCTCACCGCGATGCCGGCCCGGTCGAGCCGCGGGTGAACGGGCAGCAGGTGACCGGCCAGGTGACCGGGCAGCAGCTGACCGGGCCCGTGCCGGGCGGGGACGAGGCGGCCGAGGCCGCGGTGCTCGCGTTCGCCCGCCGGCCGGGGTCGACGCCGCGGGTCGCGCGGCTCGTCGCGCTCGACTTCGACGGGACGCTCGCGCCGCTGGTCGACGACCCCTCGGCGTCCACGATGACGCCGGCCGCCCGCGCGGCGGTGGAGCGGCTCGCCGCGCTCGCGGCGCGGCCGGTGCCGACCGGGGGCGACGAGCTGCGGCTCGCCCTCGTCTCGGGGCGCAACCTCACCGACCTCGCCGCCCGGTCCGGCGTGCCGGCCGGCACCTACCTGGTGGGCAGCCACGGGGCGGAGACCGGCCGGGTCGCCGCGCACGGCGTCGACGCCGTGCCGCTGCGCCTCACCGGTGCGCAGGCGGACCGGCTGGGGCGGCTGCGCGAGGGGCTGCAGGACGCGGTCGACGGGCGGCGCGGCGCGTGGGTGCAGGACAAGCCCAGCGCCGCCGTCCTCCACACCCGGCTCTGCGACGCCGACGACGCGCGCGCCGCGGCGGCCGACGCCGACGCGGTGGCCGCGCGGCTCGGTCTGCACGCGATGCACGGCAAGGACGTCGTCGAGATCGCCGTCGTCCCCACCTCCAAGGGGATCGCCGTCGAGCGGCTGCGCGAGGAGCTGGAGGAGGGCGACGAGCACCTCCGGGGGCTCGTCCTCTACGCCGGCGACGACACCACCGACGAGGCCGCGTTCGAGGTGCTCGGGCCGGGCGACCTGGGCGTCAAGGTCGGCCCCGGGCCGACGCGGGCGAGGGAGCGCGTGGCGGACGCGGACGCGCTCGCCGCCCTGCTGGAGCGCCTCGCGGACGCGCTCGAGCACTGACGGACAACCCTTTCCGAGCCCCCGCGGGTCCCTGACCTGGGCTGTGTCGGAACTCACGCCCGGGGCATGTACGATCATCCCGGCGCACCGACCCGAGGCCGTCCGGCCGAGGCCCCGGAGCGCGCGACAACAGAATGTGTCACCGCCGACACGCCAGCGTGAAAGCAACGGCACCCACCCACAACGGATCGTCCGGCACGTACCTGCCGGTGGAGGGATTGCAACCATGGCAACGGTCACCTTCGACCACGCGACGCGCATCTACCCGGGCACGGAGCGCCCGGCCGTCGACCAGCTCAACCTGCACGTCGAGGACGGCGAGTTCCTCGTCCTGGTCGGCCCCTCGGGCTGCGGGAAGTCCACCTCGCTCCGCATGCTCGCCGGCCTGGAGGACGTGAACGGCGGCAGCATCCTCATCGGCGACCGCGACGTCACGGACGTCCAGCCGAAGGACCGCGACATCGCGATGGTGTTCCAGAACTACGCGCTGTACCCCCACATGTCGGTGGCGGACAACATGGGCTTCGCGCTGAAGATCGCCGGCACCCCCAAGGCCGAGATCCGCCAGCGCGTCGAGGAGGCCGCCAAGATCCTCGACCTCACCGAGTACCTCGACCGCAAGCCGAAGGCGCTCTCCGGTGGTCAGCGTCAGCGCGTCGCCATGGGTCGCGCGATCGTGCGCCAGCCGCAGGTGTTCCTCATGGACGAGCCGCTGTCGAACCTCGACGCCAAGCTCCGCGTCCAGACGCGTACGCAGATCGCGTCGCTGCAGCGCCGCCTCGGCGTCACGACCGTCTACGTGACGCACGACCAGACCGAGGCGCTCACCATGGGCGACCGCATCGCGGTGCTCAAGGGCGGCCTGCTGCAGCAGGTCGGCACGCCGCGCGAGATGTACGACACCCCGGCCAACGTCTTCGTCGCGGGCTTCATCGGCTCGCCGGCGATGAACATCGCCACCTTCAAGGTCGACAACGGCGTGGCCCACGTGGGCCACGCGCGGGTTCCGCTGGAGCGGTCGACCGTGGAGCAGCTCACCGACGCCGACGGCGGCAAGATCACCATCGGCTTCCGCCCCGAGGCGCTCGAGGTGGTCTCGGAGAGCACCGAGAACGCGATGCCCGTGGCCGTCAACCTCGTCGAGGAGCTCGGCTCGGATGCCTTCGTCTACGGCACGCTCGTCGGCCCCGCCGCCGAGGAGGCCGAGGTCCGCTCGGGCGCCGGCGACAACCAGGTGATCGTGCGCATCGACCCGCGCAACGTCCCCATGAAGGGCGACACGATCCACGTGACGATCAAGCCGGGTCAGTCGCACCTCTTCTCGGCCGCGACGGGCAACCGCCTCAACTGACCCAGGACTGAGTCAGAGCACCGCCCGAGGGGCGGGTCCGGCT
>NZ_JBHVBO010000221.1:0-6093 GCF_042668085.1 Isoptericola sp. NPDC057391
CGTCAGGCCCGCGCGGCGGCCGCCAGCAGCCGCTGCACGGTCCCGAGCGTGCGCGTCGTCGCGACGCCTCCCGTGAGCCGCTCGACGAGAGAGTTCGGGTCGGCCCAGGTGCCCGGACCGCCCCGCACCACGCCGAGCACGACGCCGGGCCGCGCGGCCACGAAATCGAGCAGGTCGCGCTCGTCGGTCCACGGCAGGTCCAGGGGCAGCGGCTCCCCGCCGTCCACGAAGGTCAGGGTCTCGCGGTACGTCCGGTCGTCGCGGGTGAGGGCGAACGGGTCCCCGTCGATCGCGGCGGCGACGTCGTCCAGGGGCCGCACCAGGCCCGCGTGGCCGTAGCCCGCACGCTCGGCCAGCAGCGGCGCCGCGCCGCGCACCACGGCTCCCGCGTCACCGCCGGCCGCGCCCTCGACGTCGAGCAGCACCGTGCCGTTGGTCTGGAACGAGCGCACCGCTCGGGCGCCGGCCTCGAGCAGCGCGCCCTCGAGCACGTCGCGCACGGGGCTGCCCCGGTGCCCGAGGTTCATCGCGCGGTAGAAGGCCGCGTGCGTGAAGGTCATGGCCCCATCCTGGCGTGCGGCGCCCACACCGGCGTGACCTGCCTCACGGCGGACCGCCCGCGCGCGTGCGGCACGATAGAGGCATGACTTCCGACACCGTCGTCCCCGGCGCGTCCGGCGCGGGCGAGACCGAGTACCGCATCGAGCACGACACGATGGGCGAGGTGCGCGTCCCGGCGCACGCGCTCTACCGCGCGCAGACGCAGCGGGCCGTGGAGAACTTCCCCATCTCCGGCACCACGCTCGAGCGCGGCCACATCGAGGCCCTGGCCCGCATCAAGAAGGCCGCGGCTCGCGCCAACGCGGAGCTCGGCGTGCTCGACCAGGACGTCGCCGACGCGATCGTCGCCGCGGCCGACGAGGTCGCCTCCGGCGCGCACGACGCGCACTTCCCGATCGATGTCTTCCAGACCGGCTCGGGCACGTCGTCGAACATGAACACCAACGAGGTGCTGGCCACGCTGGCCACGCGCTCCCTGGGCAAGGACGTGCACCCGAACGACCACGTCAACGCCTCGCAGTCCTCCAACGACGTCTTCCCGACGTCGGTGCACGTCGCCGCCACCGCCGGCGCGATCCACGACCTGGTCCCGGCGCTGACGCACCTGGCCGACGCGCTGGCCGCCAAGGCCGACGAGTTCGGGACCGTCGTGAAGTCCGGCCGCACCCACCTCATGGACGCCACCCCGGTGACGCTCGGCCAGGAGTTCGGCGGGTACGCCGCGGCGATCCGCTACGGCGTCGAGCGCGTCGAGGCGGCGCTGCCCCGCGCCGCCGAGGTCCCGCTGGGCGGCACCGCGGTCGGCACCGGCATCAACACCCCGGCGGGCTTCCCCCAGCGCGTCATCGAGCTGCTGCGCGAGGACACCGGCCTGCCGCTGACCGAGGCGCGCGACCACTTCGAGGCGCAGTCGGCGCGCGACGGCCTCGTGGAGCTCTCCGGCGCGCTGCGCACCATCGCCGTGTCGATCACCAAGATCTGCAACGACCTGCGCTGGATGGGCTCCGGCCCGAACACCGGCCTGGGCGAGATCGCGATCCCCGACCTGCAGCCGGGCTCGTCGATCATGCCGGGCAAGGTCAACCCGGTGATCCCGGAGGCCGTGCTCATGGTGGCCGCCCGCGTGGTCGGCAACGACGCCACGGTCGCGTGGGCCGGCGCCAGCGGCTCCTTCGAGCTCAACGTGCAGATCCCGGTGATCGCGCAGGGCGTGCTCGAGTCGACCCGCCTGCTCGCCAACGCCTCGCGCGTCCTGGCCGACAAGACGGTCTCGGGCATCACCGCCAACGTGGACCGCGCCCGCGCGTTCGCCGAGTCCTCGCCGTCGATCGTCACGCCGCTCAACCGCGTGATCGGCTACGAGGCCGCCGCCAAGGTCGCGAAGCACTCGGTCAAGCAGGGCATCACCGTGCGCGAGGCCGTGATCGACCTCGGCTTCGTCGAGCGCGGCGAGGTCACCGAGGCCCAGCTCGACTCGGCCCTCGACGTCCTGTCGATGACGAAGCCCCCGCAGGCCTGACGCTCCCCGCCCGCGGAGCCGGAGACGACGACGGCGGCGCTCCCCACCGGGGGTGCCGCCGTCGTCGTCCCGCTCCGCGAACGCTGGGGGTTGGTAAGGCTAACCTCACCTGCTACTGTCGGCGGTACGCGGGGAGGCGCCCCTCGGGGCGCGGGGCTGGGGGGTTCCACCTGAGACTGCGGCGCCTCCCCGCGATCAGTAGTCCTTGGGGTCCAGGCGTCGCAGGACGACGGCGAGCAGCCGACCGAGCTCGGCCCGCTCCGCCTCCGACAGGTCCACCAGGGCCGCGCGCTCGTGCTCGACCTGCCGGGGGAACAGCTCGTCGACGAGCGCCTCCCCCTCCGCGGTCAGCGCCACCAGCACGCCCCGCTTGTCCCGCTCGTGCACGGCGCGCCCCACCAGCCCGGCCCGCTCCAGCCGGTCGAGGCGCTTGGTGATCGAGGCACCCGGCGACCCGGTCATCGTGGTGACCTCCCCCGCACGCAGGGGGCGCCCGGAGCGCCGCAGCGCGGTGAGGACGTCGAGCTCGGCGCGCGTGACGTCGCGGGCCGCGAGGTCGTCGGAGACCTCCGCCTCGAGCAGCGCCGCGATCCGGCGCACCCGCGCACCGACGTCGGCGGGGGACGTGTCGACCTCGGGCAGGCGCTCGGCCCACTGCGCACGCACGCGCTCGATGTAGTCCACGGCGACCAGGATAGAGGTCACACCCCCACTACTTCCCTGATGATTTACCTGTGAACTATTATGGTCGGCAATGCCTCTCACCCCCTCCCCCGTCCTGACGAGCGCCCGCGACGTCCTCGACCCCGGACACCTGCGCGCCGCGCTGCGCGTCAACCCCGCCGACGCCACGCTCGCGGCAGCCCTGCGTGTCGGCGCCGCGGCCGCCGTCGTCCTCGCGCTCAGCGCCGCCGTCGGGCGCACCGACCTGGCGGCCTTCGCCTCCCTCGGGGCGCTCGTCATCCTGTACGGGCGGTACGAGCCGTACCGGCGCCGGGCGGCCCTGCTGGCCGGCGTGGCCGGCGTGTTCGTGGCGGCCTTCGTGGTCACGGCCTCCCTCACCGCCGCCGGCGCGCCCACGCTCGTCGTCCTCGCGGTGGTGGCGCTGGTGGCCGGCGTGGCCACGGCGCTGTGCACCCTGGTCCGCACCGGGCCTCCCGGGGCGAGCATCGTCGTCTTCGCCGCGGCCGGCGGCATGGTCGGTCCCGTCGCGTGGGCCGACGTCGCCGAGCGGGGCGTCGCGTTCGCGCTCGGCGCCGCCGTCGCCTGGGTCGTGGGCATGAGCGGCTGGCTCGTGCGCCCGAGCGCCCCCGCGCGCCTCGCCGTCCGTCGCGCCGCGGACGCGGTGCGCCGGTCCCTCGACGCCGGCCCCGAGGGCGCGGACGCCGCGCGCGCCGCCTCCGCGGCCGTCGCCCGGGCCCGCGACGTGCTCGCCGACGACCTGTCCCACCGGCGGACCCGCGACACCGCGCGGGTGCTGGCCGCCGAGCTGGCCGCGGTCGCGGGGGCGCTCGAGCCCTCCGCACCCTCCGTGCCCGACGACGCGCCCCGTGCGCTCGCGCCGGCCGACGGGCTCCCGCCGCGCCGCCGCCTGCGCGACGACGTCCGCGCCGGCTGGCGCGTGCCCGGCTGGCGCCTCGCCGGCGTCCGCGTCGTGCTGGCGAGCGTCGTCGCCGGGGCGGGCACGCTCGCCGCGGGCCTGAGCCACCCGGCGTGGGCGCAGCTCGGTGCCACGGCCACGCTGCAGGGGGCGAGCACGCGCCACGCCGTGGTCCGCGCGCTGCAGCGCGGCGGCGGCACGGTGCTGGGCGCCCTGCTCGCCTGGCCGCTGCTCGCGGCGCACCTGCCGTTCGCCGCGACCTGCGTCGTCGTCGTGGTGCTGCAGGTCGTCACGGAGGTCGTCGTCGGGCGCCACTACGGGCTGGCCATGCTCACCATCACCCCGATGGCGCTGCTCATGACGTCGCTCGGCGGGTCCGTCGACCCCGCCGGGATCGCGGCGTCGCGCGCCCTCGACACCGTGCTCGGCGCCGTCGTCGGCGTGCTCGCCGTCGTCCTGGTGCACCCGCGCCGCCGGCCGGCCGTCCCTGCAGGGGCCTGACCGGCGGCGCGGCGCGCCCGTCAGATCTCCAGCGACTCCAGCATCTCGGTGACCAGCGCCGCGACGGGCGACCGCTCGGACCGCGTGAGGGTCACGTGCGCGAACAGCGGGTGCCCCTTCATCGCCTCGATCACGGCCGCGACGCCGTCGTGCCGCCCCACCCGCAGGTTGTCGCGCTGCGCGACGTCGTGCGTGAGGACCACGCGCGAGTCCTGCCCGATGCGGGACAGCACCGTGAGGAGCACGTTCCGCTCGAGCGACTGCGCCTCGTCCACGATGACGAAGGCGTCGTGCAGCGAGCGCCCGCGGATGTGCGTCAGCGGCAGCACCTCGAGCATCTCGCGGTCGATGACCTCGTCGACGACGTCGGGCGAGACGAGCGCGCCGAGCGTGTCGTACACGGCCTGCGCCCAGGGGTTCATCTTCTCGGACTCGGACCCCGGCAGGTAGCCGAGCTCCTGCCCGCCCACGGCGTACAGCGGCCGGAACACGATGACCTTGCGGTGCTGCCGGCGCTCGAGCACCGCCTCCAGCCCGGCGCACAGCGCGAGCGCCGACTTGCCGGTGCCGGCGCGCCCGCCCAGCGAGAGGATCCCGACCTCGGGGTCGAGCAGCAGGTCGATGGCGATGCGCTGCTCGGCGGAACGACCGTGCACGCCGAAGACGTCCTGGTCGCCGCGCACGAGGCGGACCGTCTTGTCGGGCGTGACGCGCCCGAGGGCGGAGCCGCCCGGCGAGTGGATCACCAGCCCCGTGTGGCACAGCAGCGGCGACGCGGCCTCCACGACGGCCGGGTCCAGCGCCGCGAGCTCCAGCTCGCCGCCCTCGTACAGGGTGCCCACCTGCTCGTCGGCGACGTCGATCTCGCGCATCCCGGTCCAGCCGGAGTCGACGGCGAGCTCGTGGCGGTACTCCTCCGCCCGCAGGCCGACCGCCGACGCCTTCACCCGCATCGGCAGGTCCTTGGAGACGACCGTGACGTCGCGCCCCTCGGCCGCGAGGTTCGCCGCCACGGACAGGATCCGGGTGTCGTTGTCGCCCAGCCGGAACCCGGCGGGCAGCACCTGCGGGTCGGTGTGGTTGAGCTCCACGCGGAGCGTGCCGCCGGCGTCGCCGACGGGGATCGGGTCGTCGAGGCGGCCGTGCTTGAGGCGCAGGTCGTCGAGCATCCGCAGCGCGCTGCGCGCGAAGTAGCCGAGCTCGGCGTGGTGCCGTTTGGCCTCCAGCTCCGTGATGACGACGACCGGCAGGACGACGTCGTGCTCGGCGAAGCGGTGGATCGCCCGCGGGTCGGACAACAGCACGGACGTGTCGACGACGAACGTGCGCGGTGTGGTGCCGTCCGGGTCGGTGGCGTCGACGGTGTCGCGCTCAGGGACGGGTGCGGTTCGGGCCACGGCGAGCTCCCTCCTGGTGGACGGGCGGCCGCCCCGGGGGCGCCGCGCGGCGCCGGGCCGGAGCCGGCCCTCCCGCACGGAGCGTGAACCCCATCGGCTGGCCTCCCCGAGGACGGCTGGACGCCGTCCCTGCCGCCAAACTACGACGCTGTGATTCGCGCCACCACCCCCGCGTCGGCGGGTCGGGAAGTTGTCACCCGGTGTTCACGCCCAGGCCCCCGCCGCGACGCGCGCACGAAGGGCGAGCACCATGGTGGCGTGACCCCGAAGTCCGCGCCGCCCTCGACGCCCGCCGACGACGTACCGACCGCCTGGGTCGTGCTGCTGCGCGGGGTGAACGTCGGCGGGTCCCGCCGCGTGACCTCCGCCGACCTGCGGGAGGCCGCCGCCGCTGCGGGCCTCACCGGCGCCCGCACCTACGCCAACAGCGGCAACCTGGTGGCGGTGGGCGCGGCGGACGACGCCGACGTCGCCGAGCGCGTCGCCGCCGCGCTCGCCGAGCGGCTCGGTGGCGA
>NZ_JBHVBO010000222.1:0-6068 GCF_042668085.1 Isoptericola sp. NPDC057391
GGGACGGTCGGACGCCGGGTCAGGCGTCCGAGGTCGCCCAGAAGAGCGCCTGCGCCGCCTGGCCCAGGCCGCCCTTCGGGTGGGTGCGGAAGAACACCGACGTGCCGAAGACGACGGCCCGCGCTCCGGACTCCGCCTCGCCCGAGACCACGGCCGCCTGGCCCGCCGCCGCGCCGGGGCCGTCGGATCCCGCGTCCGACGGCGCCCAGTGCCCGGCGAGGAACGGCCGGTCCGCGTCGTAGGACTGCTCGGCCGTGGTGCCCTCGCCGAGGTCCGTGAACCAGGTCGCCGGGTAGACGAACGCCTGGTCCTGCGGGTGCGCGGACAGGACCGACGAGCGCGCGGTGTCGACGTCGACGATCCCGTTGCCCGACCGGTTGCCCGTGACGGCCGAGCCCTCGACGAGCCCGTACGTCTCGGCCACGGCGAACGCGGCCGCCGTGCGACCCACGACCGAGCCACCGTCGTCCACCCAGCCCTGCACCGCCTCCCGCCCCGCGCTGCCGGCGGGCAGCGTCAGCGACGACCCCACCCAGAGCACGTCGGCGTCCTCGAGCCCCGTCGTGCCCGTCGCCGCGCCGGCCTCGATGCCGGCCGCCGTCACCCGGACCAGGTCGTCGAACCCGAGCTCGGTCAGGGACAGCAGATCGTCCGGGGTGCCGGCGTACGCGACCGTGAGGTCGTCGAGCTCGGCCGCCTCGTCCAGCCGGCGCAGCTCCTGCCGTGTCGCGGCCTCGAAGGGGACGTCGTGCTCGCGCGCGACCTCGCGGATCGTCCGGCCGTCGGCGCGCCCGACGACGGCACGCCCGTCGTCCAAGAGCCAGACCGGGACGTCGTTCTCGAGCAGCGCGTTGAGGGCGCGGTAGTCCTCGACCCCCGCGACGTCGAAGGCGAGGTGACGCGCGCCGTGCGGCACCTGTGCGTCCGACGGCTCACGGCGCAGCGGAACGACCTTCCCGACCGGCCGGTCGGTGGTCGACCCGACGCTGTCGACCGTCGCGCCCCACAGGGACGACAGGCTCCACGCCGAGATGTCGTACATGGACGGCACCTTCGCCGAGATGTCGGTGCCGAGGTCGAGCAGGGCGTTCGCCAGGCCGCGCAGCGGCTGGTGCAGGTCGACGACGAACGAGCCCTTCGGGTAGATGGTGCCGTCGAGGCGGGTCGTCCGCGTCAGCGTGCCGACCTCGATGCCGTGGAACAGGAGCTGGTCCACCAGCGCCTCGGCGTCGGCGGCCGAGCGCTGCCCGTCGCCGACGGGGATCACGTAGGCGCGCGGCAGGTCGACCGGGTCCTGGTCGTCGACCACGTCCCAGTGCTGCTTCCACTCGTCCGGCCCGGGCACGGCCGCCACGTCGTCGACCGTCAGCGCGTCCTTCGGCTCCCCCGCCACGCCCCGGCGGAACGCCTCGATCTGGTCGGCCAGCATGGCGTCGTGGTGGCCGGCCACGTAGTCGATCATCGAGGTCATCGTCTGCTTCGCCACCGCCGTGTTGATCACGGCGTCCTCGGGCGTGGTGGCCGGGCCGGTGCGCCTCTTCGGCAGCTCGACGGTGCTGGTCGTGGCGCCGTGGAACGCCGCGTACTGCGCGGTGAAGATCGGCGGGTAGTCGTCCCACCCGGACGGCGTGTCGCGGTACGGGATCTTGATGTAGCCGGTGTTCTCGTCCACCGCCTCGCCCGAGCCCGGGTCGTAGTAGGTGTTCCCGGGGATCTCGGCCGCGACCACGTCGTCCTCCACCTGCCGCGCGATCGCGTACCCGTGCGGGATGAACAGGTCGTACTCGTAGTTCTCGCCGTGCGGCGGCCCGCACGGCTCCACCTGCAGCACGTCCGTGTACCCGTGGAAGTCGGCAGCGTAGAGCGGCTGGAGCGCCTGCGCGGTCGCGACGAAGGACCGCGACTCCGGCGTCGTCCCGGTGATCATGTCGCGGTTGGCGTCGAGGCCCAGGCTCGTCGCCCGGGTGCCGACGGTGCGCCCGTCGGGGTTGAGCGTCAGCGAGAAGTACAGCCGGTGCTCCTCGAGCAGAGCCGTGGTGGCCGGGTCGTCGGACGTCGCCAGGTCGTCGATGACCTGCATCGCGGCGTCCGTGCCCTCCCACTCGTTGCCGTGGATGTTGGCGGTGATCCACAGCGGGGTCTTGTAGCCCACGGCGAGGCGCCGGTCGGACGCCGCCCGCTCCGGGGCGGTGCGGATCTCCTCGCGCCAACGGGTCTGCTGCGCCGTCTCCTGGCGGGACTCCGGCGCCGTCACGGTGACCAGGTACAGGTCGCGCCCGGCGGTGGACTGCCCGACCACCTGCGTCGACACCCGGTCGCTCGCGGCCATGAGGGCCGTCAGCCGCGGGGCGATCTCGGCGTAGCTGATCGTGCCGTTGAGGTCGGTCGCGTCGTCCTCCGCCGGCGGGTGCACGGTCAGGGTGGGCTGGGACGGGTAGGCGCGGAGCATGTCGATCGCGCCGCTCGTCCCGTCGCCGTGGCCGTGGCCGGGCCCGGAGCGCTGAGCCGTGCGAGCCAGCTCGGCGAACGACGCCGTGCCGGCTGCCGGGGTGTCTCGCTCGGGCCCGCGGCCCGGACGGTCGGGTCGGTCGTCGGCGGCCGCGGTGCCGACGATCGTCGTCGCCAGCAGGGTGAGGGTGCCGAGCACTGCGACGGTGCGTGGGAGCTTCATGGGTCTCCTTCTTCTCGTCGTCGGCGTGGACTCCGTCGTCCCGCCCGGGGCCGGCGCCGAGCGCCGTCCCCGGCCCAGCATGTCCTGACCCGGGAGCATCGGCACGGCCGGAAACACGACGTTCACCGGGGACGACCGGCGGCACTATCCCCTTGCGTGCGTCTGCCCCGAGGGAGTCGGATGGCGCCATGACGGATCCCGCCACCACGCCCGAGGCACGCCGGTTCCCCGACCTGTGGGTGGACCCCGAGGACGACCCCCGCCAGCAGTGGGCCGACCCGGTCGGCGAGCTGGAGACCCACTGGTCCTACCTGCGGTCCTACCGCGCCACGATCGAGATGAAGTGCGAGGGGCTCGACGCCGAGCAGCTCGCGCGCCGTTCCGTGCCACCGTCCACCCTGTCGCTGCTGGGGCTGGTGCGGCACCTGGCGAAGGTGGAACACTCCTGGTCCCGGCGCGTGCTCCAGGGCGCGATGGACCTGCCCAAGCTCTACGTCGCCGACGGCGGCCCCGACTGGGACTTCGACGGCGCCGTCGCGGACCCGGACGTCGTCGACGAGGCGTGGGCCACCTGGCGGCGCGAGACCGCCGCCGCCGACGCCTGGCTCGCCACGCAGACCGACGCGGACATGGCGCGGGTCGTCCCGTTCGACGGCACCACCTCGACCGTGCGCGACATCCTCGAGCACCTGGTCGAGGAGTACGCCCGCCACGCCGGTCACGCCGACCTGCTGCGCGAGTGCATCGACGGGCGGACCGGCCAGTAGCCACCCGCAGGACGGCGAAGCCCGGGCCGGGCCGCACCGTGCGCGGCCCGGCCCGAGCTCCTCCCGAGGTGCGAGGTGCCCCGTCAGGCGGGGACGCTCGCCGTCTCGTCCGCCTGCTCGCGGTCCACACGGGCCGCGCGGAGGCGGGACATGACGACCGCGCCGAAGGCGATCCCCGCCGCGACGAGCGCGATGACGATGCGCACCGCCTGGTTCGCGTCGGCCGGCACGCTGAGCATCACCACGGCCGGGGCGATGAGCACCGACACGAGGTTCATCACCTTGATGAGCGGGTTGATCGCCGGGCCGGCGGTGTCCTTGAACGGGTCGCCGACGGTGTCGCCGATGACGGTCGCGGCGTGCGCCTCGGAGCCCTTGCCGCCGAACGCGCCGTCCTCGACGATCTTCTTCGCGTTGTCCCACGCGCCGCCGGAGTTGGCGAGGAAGACGGCCATCAGCACTCCGGCGCCGATCGCGCCGCCGAGGAACCCGGCGAGCGGCCCGACCCCGAGCCCGAACCCGACCGCGATGGGCGCGAACGCCGCCAGCAGGCCAGGGGTGGCGAGCTCACGCAGCGAGTCGCGGGTGCAGATGTCCACGACGCGGCCGTACTCGGGGCGCTCCTCGTAGGTCATGATCCCGGGGTGCTCGCGGAACTGGCGGCGCACCTCGAAGACGATCGCGCCGGCCGCGCGGGTCACGGCGTCGATGGCGAGGCCGGAGAAGAGGAACACGGTGGCGGCACCGAGGATCACGCCCACGAGGGTCACGGGCGACACGATCTCGAAGCTCAGCATGGCCGGGACCAGCCCGGCGCCCCGCTCGGCGACGTCGGCCAGCGCCGTCGACACGGCGTCGGCGTAGGACCCGAACAGGGCCGTCGCGGCGAGCACCGCCGTCGCGATCGCGATGCCCTTGGTGATGGCCTTGGTGGTGTTGCCCACCGCGTCGAGGTCCGTGAGGATCTGCGCGGCCTCGTCGTCGACGTCGCCGGACATCTCGGCGATGCCCTGCGCGTTGTCGCTCACCGGCCCGAAGGTGTCCATCGCGACGATGACGCCGACCGTCGTGAGCAGGCCGCAGCCGGCGAGCGCCACGAGGAAGAGCGACAGCCAGAGCGAGCCGCCCGCGAGCAGGAAGACGCCGCAGATCGCGGCCGCGATGACGCCCGCGGTGTAGACCGCGGACTCGAAGCCCACCCCGATGCCCGACAGCACCACGGTGGCCGCACCGGTGCGCGACGTCGCGGCGACGTGCAGCGTGGGCTTCGACGTCGTGCCCGTGAAGTAGCCGGTGATCCACAGGATGACGCCCGCGAGGACGACGCCGATGACGACGGCGAGCGAGGCGACGACGCGCGGGTCGGCGGTGACCTCCCCGAGCTCGGCCGTGCCGGACAGCTCCGCGAACGACGACGGCAGGTAGACGAACGCGGCGACGGCGGCCAGCAGCGCCCCGACGACGGCGGACAGGTAGAAGCCGCGGTTGATGGCCTTGAGCCCGTTCTCGCTGCCCCGCACGCGGGTGACGAGCACGCCCAGCAGCGCGACGAACGCGCCGACGGCGGTGACGATCAGCGGGAAGACGAGGCCCTGCTCCCCCATGACGGCCTTGCCGAGGATGAGGGCGGCGACGAGCGTCACGGCGTACGACTCGAAGAGGTCGGCGGCCATGCCGGCGCAGTCGCCGACGTTGTCGCCCACGTTGTCGGCGATGGTGGCGGCGTTGCGCGGGTCGTCCTCGGGGATGCCCTGCTCGACCTTGCCGACCAGGTCGGCGCCGACGTCCGCCGCCTTGGTGAAGATGCCGCCGCCGACGCGCATGAACATGGCGAGCAGCGCGGCGCCGAAGCCGAAGCCCTCGAGCACCGCCGGCGCGTCCGACCGGTAGACCAGTACCACGAGCGCCGCGCCCAGCAGACCCAGACCCACCACGGACATGCCCACGACGCCGCCCGTGCGGAACGCGATCCGCGCCCCGTCGGCGCGCCCGCCGGCCCGGGTCGCGGCGGCCGCCACGCGCACGTTCGCACGCACGGCGAGCCACATGCCCAGGTAGCCGATGGCGGCGGAGAACGCCGCGCCCACGAGGAACGCGATGGACCGCCCCACCCGGACCCCGCCGTCCCCCGGCAGCAGGAACAGCAGCGCGAACACCACGACGGCGAAGAGCGCGAGGGTGCGGAACTGGCGGTTGAGGTAGGCCGACGCCCCCTCCTGGACGCCCCGCCCGATCTCCTGCATGCCGGGCGTGCCCTCGGGGGCGGCGAGCACCTGCCGCCGCAGGGTGGCCGCGCACACGAGCGCGGCCAGCGCGATGACGGCGATGACCGCGACGATCGTGATGCTGCTGGAACCGAACGTGAGCATCCGTCCTCCTTGACGTGCTTCCTCGACCCGGCGGGGACGGCGGTGACCGTCCGTCGGTAAGGTCCCGCCGTCGCCGTTGACGGCGGGATGCCGGGGAGTCTACCCACATGTGACGGCCGTCACGAACCACCGTGGGATCCTGGCCCCAACGTTTCCCGTCCGCCGACCGTCCCAGCGGGTGAGGACGGCACGGGAGGGACTGGTGGGTCGACGATGAGTCGCTGGGAGGACGAGCTCGCCGAGCTCGCACGGGCACGAGGC
>NZ_JBHVBO010000223.1:0-6034 GCF_042668085.1 Isoptericola sp. NPDC057391
GGACCGCAGGCGTGCGGTCCCGTCCGGGCCTCTCTATCTCGCGGACCTGCCTTCTCTATCTCGGGGTCAGCCGCGGTTGCGGGGCGTGGTGACGTCCACCGTCATCACGCCGTTCTTGCCGTTGACGGCCTTGACCTTGATCTTCGTGCCCGTGCCGCCCACGATGACCGACCCGCCCGGGTTGGTCTCGTCGTAGTACGCGTACGGGTCCTTGTCGTTGAAGACGTTCTCCGCACGCTCCTTCCACGTGCGCAGCGTCGTCATGCCCGCCTCGGTCTCCCGGTGCAGGGAGAACGCGTCGGACTTGCCGAGGCCGAACGTCGCGTCGAACGCCTGGATGCGGTTGCGGGCGACCGTGCCGTCCGACCACCGCAGCGCCTGCGCGTTCGCGTCGACCGGCAGGGCCTGCCCGCCGCCCGGGTGCTGCGACGTGTTGTTGTCGCCGTAGAAGCTGTTGACGTACCAGACCAGCAGGCCGTCCTGGTACGGGAAGTGCTCCACGGTGTTCGGCTTCGACGCGGTCCAGCCGAAGTTGTACGGCCCGGTCTGCAGGGTCGTGTCGTAGCCGGCGTACTGCCGGTTCTCCGCCACGTAGTAGTGCGAGTACTCGACCTCGTACGTGCCGTCCGCGCCGATGACGTGGAAGCCGTCGTTCGTCCAGCCCTCGAACCCGTCGGCGAAGTCCTCCGTCAGCGCGTCGCCCACGGCCACGTCGTCGACCATGAGCCCGGGGCGGTTGAGACCGCCGTCGCTCTGATAGCGGAAGCGGACCTGGGCGTCCTGGCCGGCGAGGTCGGCGAGGTCGGCGGTGAGGTCCACCCACTTCTTGCCCGAGTCCCCGGAGATGCCGCCGTTCGCGTCCGCGTCGGAGAGGTTCGTCGTGAGCGACTCCCAGCTGGTGCCACCGTCGGTCGAGACCTCGGCGAACGCATGGTCGTAGCCGGGCTCGATGTCGTACTGCACCTTGGCGGTGAGCGACGCCCCGTCGGGCACGGTGAACGACGGCGACGTGAGCGTGTAGTTCGCGTTGCTGCCGGTGCCGGAGTAGGCGAACTGCCCGTCGTACGGCTCGACGCCGAGGTCGACGTCCTTGACGCCGTCCGGCAGGTTCACGACGACGGCCTGGGGCTTCGTCGTCGCGTGGTACGACGGGCCGAGCTTGACGGTGGCGCGCTCGCCCTGGTCGACGGTGGTGTAGTCGAGCCAGCCCAGGAACATCTTCTCCGTGGCGCCCATGTGGTTCGGCGTGGTGCCGATGGTGCCGTCGCCGTGGCCGAGCCACGAGCCGGAGCTCATGAGGTTCCAGAAGCCGGTGCCGTTCTCGCCGCCCTCGGTGTCGTAGTAGTCGGGCAGACCGAGGTCGTGGCCGAACTCGTGCGCGAACACGCCCAGGCCGCCGTTCTCCGGCTCCGTCGTGTAGTCACGGATCCAGACGTCCGAGTCGCCGATCTTGATGCCGCCGACCTTCTCGTAGTCCGCCGGCCCGTCCGTGCCGAGCGGGTTGACCGCCCACCGGTGCGACCAGATGGCCGACTCCGGGGCGCCGGCCTCCTCGCCCTCGCCCGCGTGGATCGCCTGGAAGTGGTCGATGTAGCCGTCCGACTCGTCGAAGATCCCGTCGCCGTCGATGTCGTAGCGGTCCCAGACGTCGAAGGACTGCAGGTACTCGGCGATCTCCTCCGCCGTCTTGCCCTGCGCGAGCTGGTCGGCGTACCACGCGTCGGCCGCGTCCTGGACGAAGCGCGTCATGTCCGTGTTCGACTCGGTCTGCCCGTACGACGCCGAGTTGAACGGCACGGTCACCCAGTCGGAGACGTCGCCCTGCAGGTCGAAGCGGCCCGACGACATCTCGTCGTAGACGCCGGCGAACGACTCGCCGTTCTGGTCCTCCAGCCCGGTGAAGAACATCTCCTCGTAGTGCTCCTGCGAGAAGTCGGGCTCCCAGTAGGTGGAGTTGTCGCTGCGCGTGGGCTCGGGGATCTCGTTGTGCTTCGGCCCGGTCTGCGGGGCGTCGGGGAAGCGCGGGTCGGCCTGGTCGCCGAAGTCGACGAGGAACGTGAGCAGCTGCGCCGTCTGCTCGGTCTCGTACTCGACCCACTGGTTCTTGCCGACCTTCACCGACTTCGACGTGTGGGCGCCCTTGCCCAGCGTCTGCACGGTGGCGTCACCCATGGCGACGCGGTCGACGGCCTCCTGCTTGAGGGCGGTGCGCTTCTCGGCCAGCGGGTCGGGCCGGTCGTCCTCCTTGACGTGCGCCGCGGGGTCGGACGGTGGGGCGTCGGACGCGGGCGCCGAGGACGCCGACGCCGCGATGCCGGGAACGAGGACGGCGGCGGTCAGCAGTGCTCCCGCTGCGCCGAACGCGCTCGTGGTGCGTGCTCTCACGGTTTTTCCTCCAGGGGTGTCGGAGCGACCCGGCCGTGGGGGCCGGGCACCGTCGTGCCGGGGCGCGTCGGTGCGCCGGGGCAAACTGTGGCGGGGCACACATAACCACTTCCGCGTTTCACCCGCGAGACGAACGGGGGACGGGTCCCCGACCGGGACGGACGTGCTCAGCCCGCGGCGTCGTACGCCTCGCGCACCCAGGCGGCGACCTCCTCGTCCAGCTCGGCGACGTCGTGGACCTCGACGTGGTGCGTCCATGCGCCGGACGTCGGGTGCACCACCTGCTTGATGCGCGGGGAGCGGTCCTCGCGGGCGAGGACGAACGAGACGACGGCGGGCGCGTCGACGTGGTCGCGCACCCCCACCCACGGCGGCCAGACGAACGCGAACCCGCGCCGGCGGCGGAACGCGACCTGCGTCTTCGTGGTGCGCGTCGTGACGTCGTCGCCCGTCACGCCGGCGACGAGGTCCGCGAACGCCCGGCAGATCGCCAGGCCGGTCGGGGAGTGCGCGAACAGCTCCTCGGGGGTGGACGGCGTGGCGGGGGTCGGCACGGCGCGCTCCTTCGCGGGTCGGTGGACGGTCAGCGCACGAAGTAGGGGGCCCCGGAGCCGGCGGCGAGCCAGCCGAGGGCGTGGCCGAGCCGCTCCGCGGAGGAGGGCGCGAGGTCCGACGGGACGTCGTCGGGGGCGAACCACGCGACGTCGGTGGACTCGTCGTCGGCGACGTGCGCCCGCGCCGCGGCGGCGGGGCTCGCCGCCCGGCACAGGAAGCACAGGTCGAGGTACCGAGAGCGGTCCCCGTTCGGGTACTCGACCGGCGGGGTGACGGTCACCGCCACGAGCGCGTCGACCACGACGTCGACGCCCGTCTCCTCGAGCACCTCGCGGGCCAGCCCGACCGCCGGGTCCTCGCCCGGCTCGAGGATGCCCGACACCACCGCCCACAGGCCGTTGTCGGCCCGGCGGCCGAGCAGCAGCCGGCCCTCGTCGTCGAGCACGACGGCGGACACCCCGGGCAGCCACAGCAGGTCGTGGCCGACGTGGGAGCGCAGCGCGGCGACGAAGTCGGGGACGGGCACGACGTCGACCCTACGGGGGTCCGCCGCCGGCCGCCGGGCCGCCGGTCGTCATGCGACGAGCGACTGCCCGCCGTCGACGAACACCTCCGTGCCGGTCACGTGGCTGGCCGCGTCGGACACGAGGTAGGCGATGGTCGCGGCGACCTGCGCGGCCACGCCCGGCTCGTCGCCCGTGAGCGGGATCTGCCCCTCGGGGTACTCGGCGGGCACGCCGAGGCCGTCGGTGTGCCGCTGCTCGGTGTTGTCGTCGATCTCGGTGTCGATCGCCCCGGGGCACACGGAGTTGACGCGCACCCCGCGCGGGCCGAGCTCGACGGCGGCCATCCGCGCGAACGCGACCTGGCCGGCCTTGCTGGTCGCGTAGGCGGACGCGCCGGAGTTGCTGAACGTGCGGGTGCCGTTGACGGACGAGACGACGACGACCGCGCCGCCCTGCCGCACCAGCAGCGGCACGGCGAACCGCACGGTGTGGAACGTGCCGGTGAGGTTCGTGGAGATCGTGTCCGCCCACTCCTGCGGGGCCAGCTCCTCGAGCGGGGCCCAGACGCCGTTCACGCCGGCGTTGGCGACGACGACGTCGAGCCGGTCCAGCTCCGCCTCGACCCGGGCGAGCACGTCGCGCACCGCGGCGGCGTCCGCGACGTCGGCGGACACGGGCAGCACCGTGCCGCCGTCGCGCCGGATCTCGTCGGCGACGTCCTCGGCGCTCTCCTGGCGGTGCCCGAGCGCGACCACCGTGGCTCCCTCGCGGGCGAGGAGCACCGCCGTCGCGCGCCCGATCCCCGACCCCGCGCCCGTGACCAGCGCGACCTTGCCCTCGAGACCCTGCATCGTCCCCACCCTCCGTGCTCGACTTCGTGCTGGATCGCTCGACCGTCCCGACGCTAGGGACGCGCCCGGATGCTCGCGCGGCGGTCGTGATGCGGGCGGACCGGATGATGGACGCGAGTGGACGGACCCGGGAGGTACGACGTACCGTCGTGGCCGTGGACATCCGTTGGTATTGGCGCTTTACGCCGGCTCCGGTAGGGGCTCGGCGGGCTGACGCCTGACCGACACCACTTCACCGGAGCCAGCACAGGGCCTGGGACGCATGTCGCGTCCGGGCCCTTCGTCGTCAGACGGGCCGCTCCGGTCGGGCATGGACACGGTTCGAGCAGCCGCCGCGACGACGACGCCGAGCCCCACCCCGACCGCCCCGCCGCCGACCCCTCCAGGAGCCCCGCGATGAGCACCGCCACCGGCACCACGCCCGCCACCACCGCCCACCCTGCGCCGTCCGAACTCGCACCGTCCGAACCCGGCCGGCCGCATACTGACCTGATGGCAGAGACCTCCGACCTGCGGGTCCGCGCGCTCGACCCGCTGCCCGCCCCGGGCGTGCTGCGGGCGGAGCTGCCGCTGGGCACCCCGCGCAGCGACCTCGTCACGACGTCCCGCCGCGAGGTGCGCGACGTCCTGCGCGGCGAGGACGACCGCCTGCTCGTCATCGTCGGCCCGTGCTCCGTCCACGACCCGGCGGCCGCGCTGGACTACGCCCGCCGGCTGGCACCGGTGGCACGCGAGCTGTCCGACGACCTGGTCGTCGTGATGCGGGTGTACTTCGAGAAGCCGCGCACCACGGTGGGCTGGAAGGGCCTCATCAACGACCCGCACCTGGACGGCTCCCACGACGTGCACCACGGCCTGCGCCTGGCGCGCGAGGTGCTGCTGGGCGTGCTCGACGCGGGCGTGCCCGCCGCGTGCGAGTTCCTCGAGCCCACCAGCCCGCAGTACATCGCCGACGCCGTGACCTGGGGCGCGATCGGCGCGCGCAACGCGGAGTCGCAGGTGCACCGGCAGCTCGCGTCGGGCCTGTCGATGCCGGTCGGGTTCAAGAACGCGACGGACGGGGACGTGCAGATCGCCGTCGACGGCTGCATCACGGCAGCGAGCGAGCACACCTTCTTCGGCGCGGACGCGCAGGGGCGTGCGGCCGCCGTCGAGACGACCGGCAACCCGGACTGCCACGTCATCCTGCGGGGCGGGCGCGGCGGCCCGAACTACTCCGAGAAGGACGTGGCGGACGCCCTGTCGGTGGCGCGCACGTCCGGCCTCGGCGGGGCCGTGGAGGCGGGCGTCGTGGTGGACGCGTCGCACGGCAACTCCGGCAAGGACCACGTGCGGCAGGCCGAGGTGGTGCGTGAGCTCGCGGCGCGCGTCGCCGACGGCGAGCGGGACGTCACCGGCCTGATGATGGAGAGCTTCCTCGTGGCGGGCGCGCAGAAGCCGGGCCCGCTCGACGGGCTGGTGTACGGCCAGTCCGTCACCGACAAGTGCCTCGACTGGGACACCACCGCCGATCTGCTCGGCGTCCTCGCCGGCGCCGTGCGGCAGCGTCGCGAAGCCTGACCGGGCCGGGCGGGAGTGACCCGCCGCACAGGCCGGCGACCCATCCGGGCCGGCCTCGGTGCCGAACCCCTGTCGTCCCCGGAACGGCCGGGGCGAGGCGAGAGGGAGCCGGGCCGCGGCATGACGTCGTCCTCTGTGGGCGCCGCACCGCCGGCGACGACACGGTCGCCCGCGGTG
>NZ_JBHVBO010000224.1:0-5922 GCF_042668085.1 Isoptericola sp. NPDC057391
GCACTAATACTCGACGAAACAGGCCCACGATATAACCAACAACGATCAGGGGCGGGAGTAGGCCGCCTGGGGCAGGCGGTAGGTCAGGTCGGCGGCCACGTCGACCGCCTCGTCCAGGTCCAGCCGGTGCTCCGCCACCAGGCGGGCCAGGTAGCCGGCGTCGACACGCCGGGCCAGGTCGTGCCGCGCCGGGATGGAGCAGAAGGCGCGGGTGTCGTCCACGAAGCCGCTCATGTTGCTGAAGCCGGCCGTCTCGGTGGACGCCTCGCGGAACCTTCGCATCGCGTCCGGGGCGTCGAGGAACCACCACGGCGCGCCGAGCCGCAGCGCCGGGTAGACCCCGGCCAGCGGCGCGAGCTCTCGCGAGTACACGTCCTCGTCCACCGTGAACGCGATCATGCGGAAGCCTGGGTGGTGGCCGAAGGCGTCGAGCACGGGACGCAGCGAGCGCGTGAACTCGGTGACGACGGGGATGTCGTAGCCCTTGTCCGGGCCGAACGCGGCGAACGGGGCGCTGGCGTGGTCGCGCAGGACGCCCGGGTGCAGCTGCATCACCAGGCCGTCCTCGGCCGACATCGCGGCCATCCGGAACAGTATGTGCCCGCTGAACGCCCGGGCCTCGGCGGCCGTGACCGTGCCCGCCAGCGCGGCGTCGAGGATGCGGCGCGCCTCGGCGTCGTCCAGCGGCGTCGTGTCGGCGTCGAGGTGGCCGTGGTCGGTGGCGCGCGCGCCCGCGGCGACGAAGCGCTCGCGCTGCGCGCGCAGGGCCTCGAGGTAGCGGTCGTACGACGTGACGTCGACGCCGGCCGCCTCGCCGAGCCGCGCGACGTCGTCGCGCCAGGTCGCGCGGTCGACGTGCAGCAGCGGGTCGGGCCGGAACGTCGGTAGCACGCGGTCGCCGTAGCCGTCGGCGGCGAGCTTCGCGTGCGCGTCGAGCGTGGCCCAGGCGGGGTCGGTCGTGGCGATGACCTCGATGTTGAAGGCGTCGAGCAGCGCGCGGGGACGGAACTCCTGCGCGGCGAGCCGCGCGGCCACCTGGTCGTAGAGCGCGTCGGCCGTCTCGGCCGAGGGGCGTTGCGTGACGCCGAAGATCTCGACGAGCACGTGCTCCAGCCAGTAGCGGGTGGGCGTGCCGCGGAAGTGCTTCCAGCCGGCGCAGAACCGGCGCCAGATCTCCCGGGGGTCGGTCTCGACGGCCTCGTCGTCCGTGGAGCCGACGCCGAGGCGCGGCAGCGTCTCACCCTGGGAGACCAGCATCCGCGTGAGGTAGTGGTCGGGCACGACGACGAGCCGGGCCGGGTCGTCGAAGGGCGCGTCGTCGGCGAACCATTCGACGGGCACGTGGCCGTGCATCGAGACGATCGGCAGGTCCCGCACCGCGGCGTAGACCTCGCGGGCCAGCGCCCGGGATCCGGGGTCGGCGGGCAGCGCCCGGTCGGGGTGCAGGGTCCAGCGCTCGCTCACATGGGCTCCTCAACGTCGAGATGGATGCGAACGTTTGCATCGTAGCCTGCCGATCGCCGGGCATGGAATCCCCTCGCCGCGAAAGGAGTGGGGCGACAGGGCGGGCCACCATGTGCGACTATCTGGCAAACGTTCGCATCGACGGGGTGCGTCGGAGGGTGCGAGGAGGCGATGGTCGTGGTCACGGTGCACGACGTCGCGCGGGCGGCCGGCGTGTCGATCTCGACGGTCTCGCGCGCCCTGACCGACCCGCAGCGGGTCGCCGCGGCGACCCGCGACCGGGTGACGGCCGCGGCGCGCGAGCTCGGCTACCGGCCCAACCGGGCGGCCAGTGTGCTCCGCGCAGGCAGGTCCGGGGCGCTCGGGCTCGTGGTCCCCGACCTCGCCAACCCCTACTTCGCGGCGATCGCGAAGGGCGCCCAGGCCCAGGCGCGGGAGCGGGGCGTCGGCCTCTTCGTCGTCGACTCCGACGAGGACCCGGAGCTCGAGACCGAGGCCGTCTCGGGCCTGGCCCCGCAGACCGACGGCATCATCCTGTGCTCGCCGCGCGCGGTCGAGCGGACCGTGGAGGCCCTCGCGGGGCGGCCGGTGGTGCTGGTCAACCATCACGTGGACGGGCTGCCGTCCGTCGTCGCCGACCACGAGGCGGGCATGCTGCGCACCCTGGAGCACCTGCGGGCCCTGGGGCACGCGAAGGTCGCCTACGTGGGCGGGCCCGAGCGCTCCTGGTCGGACGGACGCCGCCGCGCCGGCCTCCGCGCGGCGGCCGCCCGGCTGGGGGACGTCGAGCTCGTGGAGCTCGGGCCCCACCGACCCCAGGTCGCCGGAGGGCACGCGGCGGCCGACCTCGTCGTCGCCACCCGCGCCACGGCGGTCGTGACGTTCAACGACCTCGTGGCCGTCGGCCTGGTCGAGCGCCTGCGGGTGCGCGGCCTCGACGTGCCCGGCGACCTGTCGGTGGTCGGCTGCGACGACGCCTACGTGGCGGAGCTGCTGGCCCCGCCCCTCACCACGCTGCGGACCGACCTCCGGGACTCCGGCCGGGTCGCCGTCGACCGCCTGGTCCTGCGCCCCGGCAAGGACGACGGCGCCGTGCAGGGCGACGTCACGCTCCCCGTCGAGCTCGTCGTCCGCGGGTCGACCGCACCCCCGCGCGCCGCGGCACCGCGCTCCGCCCCCGAGACCCCCTGACCGCCGCGACCGCCACGGACGCATCACCCCGGCGACGCCGCCGGACGACGGAGGAACCATGACCGACCGCCTGCACCGTTCCCACCTGCCCGCCCACCTCGAGGCGCCGGTGACCCCCGACCAGGTGGGCATCGTGCACCTGGGGATCGGGGCGTTCCACCGCGCGCACCAGGCGGTGTTCACCGAGCTGGCCGCCCGCGCCACGGGGGACCGTCGCTGGGGGATCCTCGGCGTCACGCAGCGTTCGGCCTCCGTGCGCGACCAGCTGCGGCCGCAGGGCGGCGCCTACTCGGTGCTCACCGCGGGCACGCACGAGACCCGGCTGGACCTGGTCGGGTCGGTGCTGGACGTCGCGTGGCCGGCGGAGGAGACCGCCCGGGTGCTGGAGACGATCGCGGCGCCCACGACGCACGTCGTCACGCTCACCGTCACCGAGAAGGGGTACGCCCGCGGCGCGGACGGCGGGCTCGACGTCGAGCGGGTGCGCACCGACCTGGTCGCCCTCGCCGGCGATGACGCGACGGCGCCGGGCGCGACGGCCGTCGGCCTGCTCGTGCGAGGGCTCGCGGCCCGGTGGCGTGCCGCGCAGGCGGCGGAGGAGCGGCGTCCGATCACGGTGCTGACCTGCGACAACATGGTCGACAACGGGCACGTCCTGGAGCGGCTCGTGACCGAGGCGGTGGACGCGGCGCTGCCGGGCGAGCCGGGCGACGGGCTGCGGTCGTGGCTGGCGTCCGACGTCGCCTTCCCGTGCTCGATGGTCGACCGGATCGTGCCCGCGACGACGCCCGCGCAGCGGGACGCGGTGGAGCGCGAGCTCGGCGCGCGCGACGAGGGGCTCGTCGTCGGCGAGCCGTTCCGCCAGTGGGTGATCGAGGACCGGTTCGCGGGTCCGCGCCCCGCCTGGGAGGAGGCGGGCGCGACGCTCACCGACGACGTCGCGCCCTGGGAGCAGGCCAAGCTGCGGCTGCTCAACGGCACGCACTCGCTGCTCGCGTACGCCGGCCGGCTGGCCGGGCACGCCACGCTCGCGGAGGCCGTGACCGACCCCGCGCTGCACGAGCGCGCCCGCGCGTTCATGCTCGACGACGCGCTGCCGACGCTCACCCCGCCCGACGGCGCCGACCTGCCCGCGTACGCGGAGTCGCTGCTCGAGCGGTTCGCCAACCCCGCGACGGGCCACACCACGATGCAGGTGTCGATGGACGGCACCCAGAAGATCCCGTTCCGGTGGGGCGGCATCGTCGCGGACCGGCTCGCGGCGGGCGCGGTCCCGGCGGGCGCGGCGTTCGGGCTGGCGGCGTGGAGCGAGGTGGTGCGTCGGGAGGCGGCCGCGGGCCGGCTGGTCGACGACCCGCGGGCTCAGGAGCTCGCCGACGTGGTGGCCGGGGCCGGCCAGGGGGACGCGGCGGCCGCGGCGCCCGCCGACGTCGCGCGGGCGCTGCTGGCGCTGCCGGGCCTGCTGCCCGAGGGCGTCGGCACGGACGCCGGTCTCGTGGACGCGGTGCTGGCCCAGGTGCCGGAGCTCGCGGCGGTCTGACCGAGCTCCTGCACTCACGCGGTGGCGAGGACTCTCCGGAGCCCTCGCCGCCGCGCGTCTCCGCGGGCCCGCCGCCGCGGGTTCGCCCCGCGGAGACGCCGCCGCGTAGGCTGCCCGCCGGATGTGAGCGATCACACGTCCGCGGGTCGCCGGCTCCGCCTGTGCGGGTTCGCGGGCCGTCGCCGCGGGAACGCGTCGGGGTCGCGTTGCGAGATCGTGATGTGACTCGGAGCACCTCGGGGCTGGACAACGCTTACCGAATCCTGTTTTATCGATTCAGTCGGCAGCCGTACGAGGGGTCAACGGGGCGTCCTCGTCGCCGACGATCGTGGACGATCGACGAGCGAGGAGGCTCACATGAGGATCACGCGGAAGGCCGCCGGCGCGGCCGCGGCGGCGGTCGCCGTCGCCCTCACCCTCACCGCCTGCGGAGGCGGCGCCGACCCCGCGGAGCCCGGCTCCGCGGAGAAGGTCAGCACCGACGAGGACATCACCATCTCGCTCGCCTGGTGGGGCGAGCCCGCCCGCGCCGAGATGTACGAGAAGGCGGTGGACCTCTTCGAGGAGGAGCACCCCAACATCACGGTGCAGACCCAGTTCCAGGACTGGGACGCCTACTGGACCGCGCGCGCCACCGAGGCCGCGGGCGGTGCCCTGCCCGACGTCATCCAGATGGACCTGTCCTACCTGCGCCAGTACGGCGCGACGGGCCAGCTGCTGGACCTCAGCGGCCAGGTGGGCGTCAACCTCGACACCGAGGGCGTCGACGACTCCCTGCTGGGGTCGGGCCAGATCGACGGCGCGCAGTACGGCGTCCCCACCAGCACCAACACGCTGGCGCTCTTCTACAACGCCGACGTGCTGAAGAAGATCGGCGTGGAGCCGCCCGCCGAGGGATACACCTGGGACGACCTCAACGCCTGGATGGAGGAGGTCTCGAAGGCCGGCGCCGGGGAGGACCCCGTCATCTACAGCGGCGCCGACTACACCGGCACCTTCTGGTTCTTCCTGCTGTGGCTCATCCAGCAGGGCGTCGACCCGTTCACCGAGGACGGGAAGCTGAACTTCGACGAGGCGCAGATGACCGAGTGGCTCAACAAGGGCCAGGAGCTGCGGGACGCCGGCGCGTTCTTCCCCATCAAGCAGGCCAAGCAGCTCGAGCCGCTCGGCGGGTTCCACGTCAACCAGTCGGCGTCGGAGGCCAGCTGGGACAACTTCCTCGCCGGCTACGTCGCCGAGTCGGGCCAGGACATCCAGATGCTGCCCATGCCCTCGGGCGACAACGGGCCCCAGCAGTTCTGGAAGCCGTCGATGCTCCTGTCGGCGTCGGCCCAGACCGAGCAGCCGGAGGCCTCCGCGGCGCTCATCGACTTCCTCATCAACGAGCCCGAGGTCGGCAAGATCTTCGGCACCTCCAAGGGCGTGCCCGCCGTCCAGGCCCAGATCGACGCGATGAACGTCGAGAAGGGTTCGGTCGACGAGCAGGTCGTGCAGTACGAGGAGCAGGTGGCCGACGTCGTCACCGAGTCGGCGCCCGTGCCGGTCGAGGGCTTCGGCGAGATCGAGGCGGAGTTCAAGCGCCTCGGTGAGGAGCTCCAGTACGGCAACGTCACCGTCGACGAGTTCGTCACGCAGTGGTTCTCCTTCGCCGACGGCGCGGTGAAGCAGTCGTGACTGCGGTGACCTCGGGCACCACGCTCGACGCCGCTCGGGGGACGCAGCAGGCG
>NZ_JBHVBO010000225.1:0-5818 GCF_042668085.1 Isoptericola sp. NPDC057391
GAGAGGGGATGACCGATCCTGGTCCATCCCCTCTCTATCTCGCGGGTCCCCCGTCTCTATCTCGCCGCTGTCAGGGCGTCGGGATGCCCTCGTTGCGCAGCGGCACGGGCTGCGGCTCGACCGCGGTGACCTTCCCGCTCCCGACGGCGTAGGTCGCGCCGACGTAGTCCTGCACGCCGTCGGCCACGACGGTGATGCCCACGCCGTCGAAGGCGGAATGGTCGTCCGGGCCGAACATCAGCGGCAGGATGCCGTTGCCCTCGAGGTCGCCCGACTCGACGGCCTCGATGAGGCTCTCGCGCGTCGGGTCCTCGCCCGCCGCGGCCAGCGCCTCGGCGAACAGGTAGCCCATGCTCATGCCGTACACGGTGTTGCCGTCGAACCGCGCGCCGTCGTTGTACTCGTCGTTGATCTGCTCGAAGAGCTCGGCCCATTCGCCGTCGGGACCGAACGGCAGGTAGTTGGCGCTGACGAAGCCGTCCAGCAGCGCGGGCGCGACGTCCTCGCCGAGCAGCTCGACGAGCGTCGGGTAGTCGCCGCCCGACGACGACGCCAGCCACCGCGGGCTCCAGCCCATCTTCGCGGCGGTCCCCACCGCGAGCGCCGTGAAGCCGTTCACCGTGGCGAGCAGCACGTCCTCGCACCCGGCGGCCTGCAGGGCGCCGATCTGCGCGGTGACGTCCTGGTTCGACGTCGAGTACGACTCGTGGGCGGTGACGCCGTCCGCGCCGAGGGCGAGCTCGACCCCCTCGAGGAACTCCTCGCCGAAGTCGTCGTCCTGCCCGAAGACGCAGACCTTGCTGCCGGCGTGCTCGTCGGCGGTGTACTGCGCGAGCGCGGCGCCCTCGACCACGTAGTCGGCGTTGAAGCCGAACGTGTTCGGGTGGCCTTCGGGGTCGTCCCACATCGTGCTGCCGGACGCGACGAAGAGGTCGGGCACGTCGTTCTGGGTGAGGTAGTCGAGCACGGACGAGTGGGTGGGCGTGCCGAGACCGCCGAGCAGGGCGAACACCTTGTCCTCCTGCACCAGCTCGCGCACGACCGTCTGGGTGGTGGCCGGGTTGTACCCGTCGTCCTTGACGACGTACTCGATGGAGCGGCCGTGGATGCCGCCGCCCGCGTTGACGTACTCGAAGTAGGCCTTCGTGGCGGCCGAGATCGACGCGTACCCGGCGGCGGCCGGCCCGGTGAGCGGCTGGTGCGTGCCGATCGTGACGGTGTCGTCGCTGATGCCGGGGGCGGCGGCCGCCGGCGTGCTGCAGCCGGACAGGCCCAGGCACGCGGCGACGGACACCGCGGCGACGCCGGCGGTGGGGGCGGTGCGGGGGTTCCGCATGGGGATCACCTCTCTAGTGGTCGAGACGCTGGGGGGTGGGGCGGGGCCGCGGGCGCGTCGGTGCGGCCGCGGGGACGGTGGCGACGGCGGGTCGCGGCGCGGGCGAGCCCGCCCGGCCAGACCAGGGTCACGACGATCAGCAGGGCGCCGAAGACGAGCACGGCGAGGTTGCCGGACAGCCGCTGCTCGAGGTCGGCGGGGACGCCGACGGCGGCGGTGACGGTGTCGACGAGCCACGGCAGCAGCACGACGAGCGCCGCGCCGGCGGCCGCCCCGCCGAGGCTGCCGAGCCCGCCGACGACGGCGGCCACGACGAGCAGCAGCGAGAACGCGAGGTCGTAGCGCCCGGGCCCGACCGACTGGGTGACGAGACACAGGACGGCGCCGCCGAGGCCGGCCGCGAGCGAGCTCGCGACGAACGCGCCGACCTTGACCCGCGCCGGCGACACCCCGGACAGCCGGGCCGCGGTCTCGTCGCCGTGCACGGCACGCATGCGCAGGCCCGCGCGGCCGGAGCGCAGCAGCGCGAGGGGCGTGACGGCGACGGCGGCGACGACGATCGCGACCCAGGCGTGCCACTGCTCCACGACGATCAGCCGGGACAGCACCTCGGGCACGCCCTCGAACGGGACGGCCAGGCCCTGGTCCCCGCCCAGCGCGGGCACCTGCGCGGTGAGGGCCGGGAGCGCCACGACCATGGCGAGCGTCAGCCCGGCCAGGTAGGGCCCGCGCAGGCGCGCGCCCGCGAGGCCGAGCAGTCCCCCGACGGCTCCCGAGACGACGACGGCCCCCACGAGGCCGAGGACGACGCGGGCCAGCGCCGCACCGCCGTCGCCGTCGAGGCCGGCGCCGGCCGCCGCGTTCACGGTGAGGGCGTAGCCGTACCCTCCCGCGGCCATGAGGACGGCGTGCCCGAGGGAGAGCTGGCCGGTGAGGCCGACGAGCAGCGTGAGGCCCGCCGTCGCGCAGAAGGTCGCGGCGACGACGGCGAGCTGGTAGTTGCGGTACGGGTCGAGCACGAAGGTCACGGCCACGGCCAGCAGCGTGAGCACGGCCGCGCGCACCAGGATGCGCTGGGTGCGGGTGAGCCGCCGGGCGGGCTCGGGGGCGGGACGGTCGTCGCGCACGGCGGTCTCCTCTGTCTCCTGTGCCGCGGCGGGTCGGGTGGCGGTCATGCGGCACGCACCTGAGCGGCGGCGAAGATCCCGCCGGGCCGCACCAGCAGCACGAGGGTCAGCAGGGCGAGGACGGCGAGCGGGGCGACGCCCGCTCCGAGGTAACCCGTGACGAGGCTGACCAGCACCCCGACGACGACCCCGCCGACCAGCGCGCCGGTCGGCGAGTCGAGCCCGCCCAGGACGGCGACGGTGAAGGCGTGCACGAACAGCAGGTCGGCGGAGTGGGCGTTGAGGCCGAGCTCGGTGGGCACGAGGAGCAGTGCGGCGAGGGCCGCGACCGCGCCCGACAGCGCCCAGCCGACGGTGACCATGCGCGGCACGCGGACGCCCAGCAGGCGGGAGACCTCGGGCGCCGCGGCGGACGCGCGCAGCTGCAGGCCGAGCGACGTGCCGTTGAAGAGCCATGCGAGCAGCCCGACCACCGCCAGCGCCACGACCAGCACGAACAGGTCGTACGGCGAGAGCAGGGGCACGCCGCCCACTACGAAGGGGCGCTCGTCGAACGGCGCGGCCATCGGCCGGTGCCGGGGTCCGAACGCGATCCCGAGGGCGGACTGCAGCACCATGACCAGCCCGATCGCGACGATCATCCCCGGCAGCGGGCTGCCGGACGGCACCCGCCGCATGAGCCCGCGCTCCACCGCCGCGTTCAGGCCGGCACCGGCGAGGAGGGCGGCGGCGAGGCCCGCCCAGAACGAGCCGGTGGCTCCGGTGACGGCGAACGCCGCGAAGACGGCGACGGTGGCCACGGCCGCCTGGGCGAAGTTCACCAGCCGCGCGGCGCGCCACACGATCACGAGGGACAGCGCGAACAGCGCGATGACGAGCCCCCGGGCGAGCCCGGTGGCGAGAAGGAAGACGAGTCGGTCCATGGGAAGCCTCTCTCGGAGACGCTGGTCGGGTGCCGGCCGGTGCCGGTCAGAAGCCCAGGTAGGCGTGGCGCAGCGCGGGGTCGCCCGCGAGCTCGGCGGCGGGGGCGTCGACCACGACCGCGCCGAGGCTCAGGACCACGCCGCGGTCGGCGATCGACAGGGCGGAGGTGACGTTCTGCTCCGCGAGCAGCACGGTCAGGCCGGTCTCTCGCGCCGTCGTGCGCAGCACGCCCATGAGCTGCGCGACGACGCGGGGCGCCAGGCCGAGCGAGGGCTCGTCGAGCAGCAGCACGCGCGGGCGGGCGAGCAGCGCCCGGCCGAGCGCGAGCATCTGCCGCTCGCCCCCGGACAGCTGGTGCCCCAGGCTGGAGCGGCGCCGGGCGAGCGGCTCGAACAGGTCGTAGGTGCGGGCGACGGCGGCCCGACGCGCCGCGCGTCCGGGGTGGCACCACAGGGCGCCGAGCCGGAGGTTCTCGTCGACGGTCAGCTCCGTCACGACGCTGCGCCCCTCCGGCACCTGGGCCAGGCCGCGCCGGGCGCGGTCCTCGACGCCCAGGGCGGTGAGGTCCGCGCCGTCGAGCAGCACCCGGCCGGCGCGGGGCGGCGTCAGGCCGGAGAGCGCGCGCAGCAGGGTGGTCTTCCCGGCGCCGTTCGCGCCGAGCAGGGCGACCACCTCGCCCGGCGCGACGGCGAGCCGGAGGCCGTCGAGCACGGGCGCGCCGGCGTAGCCCACGGTGAGACCGTCGACGGCCAGCACGGCGGACGTGGCGGCGGTCATGCGGCCTCCAGCCCCAGGTAGGCCGCCTCGACGGCCGGGTCGGTGCGCACCTCGTCGGGGGTGCCGCTCGCGACGACCCGCCCGAAGTCGAGCACGACGACCCGGTGGGCCACGGCCATGACGAAGTCGACGTGGTGCTCGACCAGGAGCACCGCGCAGCCGTCCGCGACGACGTCGCGCACGACGTCCGCGAGGCCGTCCACGTCGTCCTTGCCGAGGCCGCCGGCGGGCTCGTCGAGCAGCAGGAGCCGAGGTCGCGCCACGAGCGCGCGGGCGAGCGCCACCCGCTTGCGGACGGGGTACGGCAGGGCGTCCACGGGCGTGGCGGCGTCGGCGGCCAGGTCGAGCCGCGCGAGCGCGGCCGCCGCGGCCTCGACCGCGTCGGCGCCCCCGGCGACCGGCACGAGGACGTTCTCGAGGACCGTGAGCCCCGCGAAGAGGCCGAGGCCCTGGAGCGTGCGCGCCAGCCCGCGTTCGAGCAGCCGGGTCGGGGAGGCGGGCGCGGGGCGTCCGTCGATCCGGACGACCCCTGTACTGGGGCGCACCAGGCCGCACACCGCGTTGAAGACGGTGGTCTTGCCCGCCCCGTTGGGGCCGATCAGGGCGACGGTCTCGGCGCGGCCGGCGCGGCCCACCGTGAGGTCGACGCCGTCGAGGGCGGTCAGTCCGCCGAACGTCACGGTGAGTCCGGAGACCTCGAGCCGGGGCGGGGTTGCTGGCGTGGAGCGGGACATCGGCACCTCTTCGTGTCGGGTGCCTGCCACGCTAGCGGAAAAACCGACTGGCCGGTATGCCCTGTCGAGACAAACTTCAGAACGTTGCACGCCCGTGACCGTCCGGCGCCCACGCCGTCGCCCCGGGCACTCAGACGCCGGCGGTGAGGCCCCCGTCGACCACGAGCTCCGTGCCCGTGAGGTACGCCGACGCGTCGCTCGCGAGGAACACCACCGCGCCGGTGACGTCGTCCGGCACCGCCGCACGACCGATCGGGATCGGCACGGCGTCGGGGTCGATGCGCGTCGTCATCTCCGTCCGCACCAGGCCGGGGTGCACGGAGTTCACCCGGATGCCGTCACGGCCCAGCTCCACCGCGAGGGACTTGGTCAGCCCCCGCACGCCGAACTTGGAGGCCACGTACCCGTGCAGGCGCTCGCCGCCCCGCAGGCCCTCGACCGACGACACGTTGACGATCGACCCGCCCCCGGCCGCCTTCATCACCGGCACCACGGTGCGGCAGCCCAGGAAGGTGCCCGTGAGGTTCACCGCGATGACGGCGTCCCACTTGGCCGTCGAGTAGTGCTCGATGGGTGCGGAGTTGGCGATGCCGGCGTTGTTCACGAGCACGTCCACCCCGCCGAACGCGTCGACGGCGGCGTCCACCGCGTCGCCCCAGCCCGCCTCGTCGGTCACGTCGAGCCGCACGGGCAGCGCCCGGTCGCCGAGCGCGGCCGCGAGCGCCGCCGCCTCGTCGTCGAGCACGTCCGCGACGACGACGGCGGCGCCTGCGGCGTGCAGGGCGCGGACGTACGCCGCGCCGAGACCTCGGGCACTGCCCGTGACCAGCGCGACGCGTCCCGCGAGCGGGCGGTCCGGGGCGGGCGGGACGGGACGAGCGGACATGGGTTCCTCCGGATCAGGGGTCGGGTGACGCCTG
>NZ_JBHVBO010000226.1:0-4224 GCF_042668085.1 Isoptericola sp. NPDC057391
TCCGGGTATGCGAAAGGCCCACCCCGGGTGGGGTGGGCCTTTCGTGAATGGGTGTCCGGCGGCGTCCTACTCTCCCACCCCCTCGCGAGGGCAGTACCATCGGCGCTGAAGGGCTAAGCTTCCGGGTTCGGAATGGGACCGGGCGTTTCCCCGACGCTATGACCGCCGTAACAGTATCGAGTTGTCCGGGTCACCCCCGTGTTCCACCTGTTGGTGGTGGGGGGTGGTGCCCGTTTCTCGGGAACCGCACAGTGGACGCGTAGCAGATGATTGTCAAACAGTGTTTGAGTGTGTGTGAAGTTGTTGGCTTATTAGTACCGGTCAGCTCCGACAGTCGTTGGTCCTGTCTTCCACATCCGGCCTATCTACCCAGTGGTCTAGCTGGGTGCCTTCACCCCTTACGGGGATGGAAACCTCATCTTGAAGCAGGCTTCCCGCTTAGATGCTTTCAGCGGTTATCCCTTCCGAACGTAGCTAACCAGCCGTGCTCCTGGCGGAACAACTGGCACACCAGAGGTTCGTCCGTCCCGGTCCTCTCGTACTAGGGACAGCCCTTCTCAAGTTTCCTGCGCGCGCAGCGGATAGGGACCGAACTGTCTCACGACGTTCTAAACCCAGCTCGCGTACCGCTTTAATGGGCGAACAGCCCAACCCTTGGGACCTACTCCAGCCCCAGGATGCGACGAGCCGACATCGAGGTGCCAAACCATGCCGTCGATATGGACTCTTGGGCAAGATCAGCCTGTTATCCCCGGGGTACCTTTTATCCGTTGAGCGACGGCGCTTCCACAAGCCACCGCCGGATCACTAGTTCCGACTTTCGTCCCTGCTCGACCTGTCGGTCTCACAGTCAAGCTCCCTTGTGCACTTGCACTCGACACCTGATTGCCAACCAGGCTGAGGGAACCTTTGAGCGCCTCCGTTACATTTTGGGAGGCAACCGCCCCAGTTAAACTACCCACCAGGCACTGTCCCTGATCCGGATCACGGACCGAGGTTAGATGGTCGATGCGGCCAGAGTGGTATTTCAACGTTGACTCCACCCGACCTGGCGGCCGGGTTTCATAGTCTCCCACCTATCCTACACAAGCCGCACCGAACACCAATACCAAGCTATAGTAAAGGTCCCGGGGTCTTTCCGTCCTGCTGCGCGTAACGAGCATCTTTACTCGTAGTGCAATTTCGCCGAGCTCGCGGTTGAGACAGCGGAGAAGTCGTTACGCCATTCGTGCAGGTCGGAACTTACCCGACAAGGAATTTCGCTACCTTAGGATGGTTATAGTTACCACCGCCGTTTACTGGGGCTTAAATTCTGGGCTTCACCGAAGTTGACCCGTCCTCTTAACCTTCCAGCACCGGGCAGGCGTCAGTCCGTATACATCGTCTTGCGACTTCGCACGGACCTGTGTTTTTAGTAAACAGTCGCTTCTCCCTGGTCTCTGCGGCCCTCCCCGCCTCCCCGGAGCAAGTCCGGTTCACGGTTCGGGCCCCCCTTCTCCCGAAGTTACGGGGGCATTTTGCCGAGTTCCTTAACCACGATTCGCTCGATCGCCTTGGTATTCTCTACCTGACCACCTGAGTCGGTTTGGGGTACGGGCGGCTAGAACCTCGCGTCGAGGCTTTTCTTGGCAGCAGAGGATCACCCGTTTCCCGCATACGCGGTCACTATCAGTTCTCACCCTGTGTGCTTCGCGGATTTGCCTACGAAGCGGGCTACGACCTTGGACGTGGACTACCATCGCCACGCCGGGCTACCTTCCTGCGTCACCCCTGTTAACACGCTTACCTACTACCGGTTCGGGTCCCACGCCGCCCCACCGGTGAGATCCCGAAGGATCTCGGTGGTGGTTTGGGATGGTTAGCATCACCGGGCTCGGTATGGGCGGTTCTTCGCCGGTAGGAGAATATCAACTCCTTGTCCATCGACTACGCCTGTCGGCCTCGCCTTAGGTCCCGACTTACCCAGGGCGGATTAACCTGGCCCTGGAACCCTTGGTCATTCGGCGGACGGGTTTCTCACCCGTCATTCGCTACTCATGCCTGCATTCTCACTCGTGTAGGCTCCACCACTAGGTCACCCTGCAGCTTCACTGCCCACACGACGCTCCCCTACCCACCCACACACCTGAACACCAACCAAGGTTGGTGCTGGGTTAACGTGTGAGTGCCACGGCTTCGGCGGTGTACTTGAGCCCCGCTACATTGTCGGCGCGGAATCACTTGACCAGTGAGCTATTACGCACTCTTTCAAGGGTGGCTGCTTCTAAGCCAACCTCCTGGTTGTCTGTGCAACTCCACATCCTTTCCCACTGAGCACACGCTTAGGGGCCTTAGCCGATGATCTGGGCTGTTTCCCTCTCGACTACGAAGCTTATCCCCCGCAGTCTCACTGCCACGCTATGTCTTACCGGCATTCGGAGTTTGGCTGACGTCAGTAACCTGGTAGGGCCCATCGGCCATCCAGTAGCTCTACCTCCGGCAAGGAACACGTGACGCTGCACCTAAATGCATTTCGGGGAGAACCAGCTATCACGAAGTTTGATTGGCCTTTCACCCCTAACCACAGGTCATCCCCTCAGTTTTCAACCTAAGTGGGTTCGGTCCTCCACGCCGTCTTACCGGCGCTTCAACCTGCCCATGGCTAGATCACTTCGCTTCGGGTCTAGACCCGGCGACTATCACGCCCTGTTCGGACTCGCTTTCGCTACGGCTTCCCCACACGGGTTAACCTCGCCACCGAGCACTAACTCGCAGGCTCATTCTTCAAAAGGCACGCCGTCACCCCTGCAAAGGAGGCTCCGACGGATTGTAGGCACACGGTTTCAGGTACTATTTCACTCCCCTCCCGGGGTACTTTTCACCTTTCCCTCACGGTACTGGTCCGCTATCGGTCACTAGGTAGTATTTAGGCTTAGCAAGTGGTCTTGCCAGATTCACACGAGATTTCTCGGGCCCCGTGCTACTTGGGATCCCCTCAACCAGGCCGCACCATTTCGTCTACGGGACTCACACCCACTACGGTCCGCCTTTCAATGCGGTTCGACTATGACACGACTTTCTTACTGGCTACCAGACTGTCAGATCTGGTCAGAAGGTCCCACAACCCCGCATGTGCAACGCCTGACAGCTTGACACACACACGGTTTGGCCTCATCCGCTTTCGCTCGCCACTACTCACGGAATATCTCTTCCTGTCGGTACTGAGATGTTTCACTTCCCGACGTTCCCCCCTACACCCTATGTATTCAGATGCAGGTGACCCAACATGACTTGGGCCGGGTTCCCCCATTCGGACACCCTCGGATCACAGCTCGTTTGCCAACTCCCCGAGGCTTATCGCAGGCTACCACGTCCTTCTTCGGCTCCTAGTGCCAAGGCATCCACCCTGTGCCCTTAAAAACTTCGACACACTACAATATTTCACAGAGATCAGAAAACCAGCCCCACCACCTTCAAACGAAGAGGCGGAACCAGTACTGAACATCTGGGATGCTCGCGTCCACTGTGCAGTTCTCAAGCAACGGACGACCCGCAGACACCCGGCACGCCTACCCCCCTCAACCGAAGGAGAGCGGTTCACACCAGCCCACGACCCGTATCCATCAAGACCCCCAGGCCCCCCAGACCCCAGCAGGACGAACCCACCAGAACCTCCAGGACAGCCGGTTGCCTCAGGACCCAACAGTGTGCTTGCGAACCAACCCCCACCCCGACCACCAACGTTCCCCCACCCACCCCGAAGGGTCAGCCCCGAAGAGCCCGACCCCGAAGAGTCGTGGTGTGTACTAGCCGGCGCCGAAGCGCGAACCGGTCCTTCTAGTCAATGTTCCACCCATGAGCAACCACCAGGCACACTCTCGGCGCCTCAGATGGTCTGCCTGACCCCCACCCCACCACCAAGACCACCAGATGACCTGGCAGACCCGGCCGCGAAGCGTCACGGGGGTATCAGATGCTCCTTAGAAAGGAGGTGATCCAGCCGCACCTTCCGGTACGGCTACCTTGTTACGACTTAGTCCCAATCGCCAGTCCCACCTTCGACCACTCCCCCCGGAAAACCGGTTGGGCCATGAGCTTCGGGTGTTACCAACTTTCGTGACTTGACGGGCGGTGTGTACAAGGCCCGGGAACGTATTCACCGCAGCGTTGCTGATCTGCGATTACTAGCGACTCCGACTTCATGGGGTCGAGTTGCAGACCCCAATCCGAACTGAGACCGGCTTT
>NZ_JBHVBO010000226.1:4323-5803 GCF_042668085.1 Isoptericola sp. NPDC057391
TTGGGATTCGCTCCACCTTACGGTATCGCAGCCCTCTGTACCGGCCATTGTAGCATGCGTGAAGCCCAAGACATAAGGGGCATGATGATTTGACGTCATCCCCACCTTCCTCCGAGTTGACCCCGGCAGTCTCCCATGAGTCCCCGGCATAACCCGCTGGCAACATAGGACGAGGGTTGCGCTCGTTGCGGGACTTAACCCAACATCTCACGACACGAGCTGACGACAACCATGCACCACCTGTGTACGAGTGTCCAAAGAGAACCCCGTCTCGGGGGCTTTCTCGTACATGTCAAGCCTTGGTAAGGTTCTTCGCGTTGCATCGAATTAATCCGCATGCTCCGCCGCTTGTGCGGGCCCCCGTCAATTCCTTTGAGTTTTAGCCTTGCGGCCGTACTCCCCAGGCGGGGCACTTAATGCGTTAGCTGCGGCACGGAACTCGTGGAATGAGCCCCACACCTAGTGCCCAACGTTTACGGCATGGACTACCAGGGTATCTAATCCTGTTCGCTCCCCATGCTTTCGCTCCTCAGCGTCAGTTGCGGCCCAGAGACCTGCCTTCGCCATCGGTGTTCCTCCTGATATCTGCGCATTCCACCGCTACACCAGGAATTCCAGTCTCCCCTACCGCACTCTAGTCTGCCCGTACCCGATGCAAGCCCGAGGTTGAGCCTCGGGATTTCACACCAGACGCGACAGACCGCCTACGAGCTCTTTACGCCCAATAATTCCGGACAACGCTTGCGCCCTACGTATTACCGCGGCTGCTGGCACGTAGTTAGCCGGCGCTTCTTCTGCAGGTACCGTCACTTGCGCTTCTTCCCTGCTGAAAGAGGTTTACAACCCGAAGGCCGTCATCCCTCACGCGGCGTCGCTGCATCAGGCTTGCGCCCATTGTGCAATATTCCCCACTGCTGCCTCCCGTAGGAGTCTGGGCCGTGTCTCAGTCCCAGTGTGGCCGGTCGCCCTCTCAGGCCGGCTACCCGTCGACGCCTTGGTAGGCCATCACCCCACCAACAAGCTGATAGGCCGCGAGCCCATCCCCCACCGAAAAACTTTCCAACCCACACCATGCGATGCGAGCTCATATCCGGTATTAGACCCCGTTTCCAAGGCTTATCCCGAAGTGGAGGGCAGGTTGCTCACGTGTTACTCACCCGTTCGCCACTGATCCACCCAGCAAGCTGGGCTTCACCGTTCGACTTGCATGTGTTAAGCACGCCGCCAGCGTTCGTCCTGAGCCAGGATCAAACTCTCCGTAAAAGAAGAGAAACACCACGAACCCCCAAAAGAGCCCGCAGCATTCAACGATACTGGCCAGACCAAGCTGAACTGCTCAGTCCGATCCAAAGGAACCACAAAGGGTTCAAAAATTTGGCATTGACTATCAAACACACTGTTGAGTTCTCAAACAACCGACGCACACCGCAGAACCAGAACCATCCGTTCCGACCCCGCCGGGGCAACCCCTCAAACTTAC
>NZ_JBHVBO010000227.1:0-5784 GCF_042668085.1 Isoptericola sp. NPDC057391
CCCTGACAGGCCATCGAGGGGCCACGAGCCCACCCACAACGCCGGGGACGGTGTGGGTGCACGTGGACGGGCGGGCGTCGTCGTTCACCGTGCTCGACCGGGCCGCGCTGGCCGCACGACGGCGGGCGGAGCGCGCGCTCGTGGGCGGCGACGGCGCCGCAGCAGGCGCCACGACGGTCCGGGTCGCCATGCCCGGCACCGTGTCCGCGGTGCCCGTCGCGGACGGCGACGTCGTCGCGGCGGGCCAGCCCGTCGTCGTGGTCGAGGCGATGAAGATGGAGCACCCGCTGCTCGCGCCCGTCGGCGGCGTCGTCCGCCTCGACGTGCGCGCGGGCGACCAGGTGCGACTGGACCAGGTCGTCGCCGTCGTCGAACCACCTGTCGACACCCCCGAAGTACCCGCTGCCGACCCGGCACACCCCGCCGCGGCGGCAGCGCATCCCCAGGCAGACCCAGCCACACGAGGAGCGTCATGATCAGCGAGACCCAGTCCACGGTGCTCACCGACGAGCAGCGCAAGCTCAGCGCCGTGGTGCGCGAGTTCGCGGACCAGGTGGTGGCCCCGGCCGCGTACAGGTACGACACCGAGCGGCGCCTGCCGGTCGAGATCATCGAGCAGATGGGCGAGCTGGGGCTGTTCGGGCTGCCGTTCCCGGTGGACGTCGGCGGGCAGGGCAAGGACTACGTGTCGCTGTGCCTCGCCGTCGAGGCGCTCGCCCGCGTGGACCAGTCGATCGCGGTCACGCTCGAGGCGGGCGTCGGGCTGGGGATCATGCCGATCTTCCGGCACGGCACCGACGAGCAGAAGCAGCGTTGGCTGCCCGACCTGGTCAGCGGCCGTGCGCTCGCGGCCTTCGGCCTCACGGAGGCGGGCGCCGGGTCGGACGCCGGCGCCACGCGCACCACGGCCCGCCTCGAGGAGGGCGCGGGGCCGGACGGCGCGGGCGAGTGGGTGATCGACGGCTCCAAGCAGTTCATCACCAACTCGGGCACGCCGATCACGAGCGTCATCACCGTGACCGCGGTGACGGGGACGCGTACCGGAGCGGACGGCGCGACGCATCCCGAGCTGTCGTCGTTCCTCGTGCCGGCGGGCACGGCGGGCCTCACGGTGGGGCCGAGCTACGACAAGGTCGGCTGGCACACCTCCGACACGCACCCGCTGACGCTCGACGGCGTCCGCGTCCCCGCGGGCAACCTGCTCGGCGAGCAGGGCCGCGGGTACGCGAACTTCCTGCGCGCGCTCGACGAGGGCCGCATCGCCTTCGCCGCCCTCGCGACGGGTGCGGCGCAGGGCTGCCTCGAGGAGGCGCTGCGCTACGCGAAGGAGCGCGAGGTCTTCGGCCACGCCATCGGCGGCAACCAGCACATCGCGTTCACGCTGGCGCGCATGCAGGCGCGCGTGCACTCCGCGCGGCTGTGCTGGCTCGACGCCGCGCTCAAGCAGGTGCACGGCAAGCCGTTCAAGGCGGAGGCGTCGGTGGCGAAGCTCGTGGGCGGCGAGGCCGCGATGGCGAACGCGCGCGACGCCGCGCAGATCTTCGGCGGCTACGGCTTCCTCAACGAGAACCCCGTGGCCCGGCACTACCGGGACTCCAAGGTGCTGGAGGTGGGCGAGGGCACCACGGAGGTGCAGCTCATGATCATCGCCCGCGACCTGGGGCTGGCGTCGTGAGCACGAGCGAGGGAGGGCGTCATGCGTGACGAGGTGCAGCGCGGGCTGTACTACGACGAGCTGGATCCGGACGTGCGGTACGTGCACCGTCCGGGGCGCACGATGACGGAGGCGGACAACGCGCTGTTCACGTCCGTCACGATGAACCCGCAGGGCCTGCACCTCGACGCGGCGTGGGCGGCGACGCAGCCGTTCGGGCGCCCCCTGGTGAACTCGATGCTCACGCTGGCCACGCTGGTGGGGCTGTCGGTGGCGCACCTGACGCGCGGCACGCTCGTGGCGAACCTCGGCTTCACTGAGGTCGCGTTCCCGCACCCGATGTTCCACGGCGACACGCTGTACGGCGAGACGACGGTGCTGGACCGGAGGCTGTCCCGCTCGCGCCCCGGCACCGGCGTCGTGACCGTGGAGCACGTGGGCCGCAACCAGGACGGCGACGTCGTGGCCAAGGCGGGGCGGACCATGCTGATGTGGACGCGCGAGGGCCACGAGGAGCACGAGCACCGGCGCGACAGCGAGCACGGCGGGGGCGTGCTGTGAACCCCGCCCCGTTCACGCTCGGCCCGGCGCTGCTGTTCTGCCCCGCCGACCGGCCCGACCGGTTCGCCAAGGCCCTGGACCGCGCCGACGCGGCGCTCCTCGACCTCGAGGACGCCGTCGCGCCCGGGCGCAAGGCCGACGCCCGCGCCGCGCTGGTGGACACGGTGCTGGACCCGGAGCGGGTGATCGTGCGCGTCAACGCGGTCGGGACCCCCGAGCACGAGGCCGACCTCGCCGCCCTCGCCCGCACGCCGTACCGCACGGTGATGCTGCCCAAGGCGGACGGCCGGTTCGTCGGCCCGCTGCTCGCGCCGGACGGCGGCCCGTACGCCGTCGTCGCGCTGTGCGAGACCGCCGCGGGCGTGCTCGCCGCGCCCGCGCTGGCCGCCCGGCCGGACGTCGTCGCCCTCGCGTGGGGCGCCGAGGACCTGGTGGCCTCGCTGCACGGCACGTCCAGCCGGCGGCCCGACGGCGCGTACCGCGACGTCGCGCGGCACGCCCGGTCCGCGGTGCTGCTCGCGGCCGGCGCGGCGGGCAAGGCGGCGATCGACGCCGTGCACCTGGAGCTCGACGACCTCGAAGGGCTGCGCGCCGAGGCGCTGGACGCCGCGGCCAGCGGCTTCGTCGCGTCGCTGTGCGTGCACCCCAGCCACGTCGCCGTCGTGCGCGCCGCGTTCGCGCCGTCCGAGGCCGAGGTGGAGCGGGCCCGGGAGGTGCTCGCCGCGGCCGCGGGGAGGGCGGAGGCGCTCGCCGACCTCCCGGCCGGACGCTCGTCCGACTCCGGCGTGCTCACCGTGGGCGGCCAGATGGTGGACGCGCCGCTGCTGCGGCACGCGGAGGCGGTGCTGCGCCGCGCCGAGCAGGTGGAGCAGGTCGCGGAAGGGACTCCCGACGGCCCCGCCGTCGGACGTACGGTCGAGGAGAACGGGGGACGACGATGACGGTGTCGAGAACGGTGGACCGGCTGCAGCCCAGCGCCGTCGCCGCGCTGGACGGCCTGCTGCACGACGGCATGACGATCGCCGTCGGCGGGTTCGGCCTGAGCGGCAACCCGAACGACCTCATCGAGGCGGTGCGCGACTCGGGGGTGAGGGACCTGACGGTCGTGTCCAACAACATGGGTGTGGACGGCAAGGGGCTCGGCATCCTGCTGGAGAACGACCAGGTGCGGCGCGTGCTGTCGTCGTACGTGGGGGAGAACAAGCTGTTCGCGCAGCGGTACCTGGACGGCGCGCTCGAGGTGGAGTTCGTGCCGCAGGGCACGCTCGCCGAGCGGCTGCGCGCGGGCGGCGCCGGCATCCCCGCCTTCTACACGCCCACCGGGGTCGGCACGCCGGTGGCCGAGGGCAAGCCGGTCGACGAGATCGACGGGCGGCGGTACGTGCTGGAGCGCGCCATCGTGGCGGACCTGTCGCTGGTGCACGCGCGGCGCGCGGACCGGTTCGGCAACCTCGTCTACCGGTACACGGCCCGGAACTTCAACCCGGTGATCGCGACGGCCGGGCGCGTGACGGTGGTCGAGGCGGAGGAGATCACCGACGAGCCGATCGACCCGGACGTGGTCGTGACGCCGGGCATCTACACGCACCGCCTCGTGCTGGCGCGCGAGCGGGTCAAGGACATCGAGCAGCGGACGGTACGCCCCGCGCCGGCGAGCGTGGCGGACCCGACGACGGCGGGAGGTGGGGCATGACCTGGACGCGCGACGAGATGGCCGCCGTGGCGGCGGCGGAGCTGCGCGACGGCGACTACGTCAACCTCGGCATCGGCATCCCTACGCTCGTGGCGAACCACCTGCCGCCCGGCGTCGGCATCACGCTGCAGAGCGAGAACGGGCTGCTCGGCATCGGCCCGTTCCCGGTCGACGGCGAGGAGGACGCGGACCTCATCAACGCGGGCAAGCAGACGGTCACCGCGGTCCCGGGCGCCAGCTACTTCGACGCGGCGGCGTCGTTCGCGATGATCCGCGGCGGCCACATCGACATCGCGATCCTGGGCGCGCTGCAGGTCTCCGCCACCGGCGACCTGGCGAGCTGGACCGTGCCCGGCAAGCTCGTCAAGGGCATGGGCGGGGCGATGGACCTGGTGGTGGGTGCGCGGCGCATCGTCGCGCTGATGGACCACGTGGCCCGCGACGGGTCGCCCAAGCTGCGCCGCCGCTGCACGCTGCCGCTGACCGGGGAGGGCGTCGTCGACCGGATCGTCACCGACCGCGCCGTGCTCGACGTCGCCGACCACGGCCTGGAGGCCGCGTTCGTGCTGCGCCGGCTGGCGCCCGGCGTCACGGTCGACGAGGTGCGCGAGGCGACCGAGGCGGAGGTGGTCGTGGACCTGGAGGACGAGCGGCACGTGGACGCCGAGGCGGGCGACGGCTCGCCGGCCGTGATGGAGGAGGGACACCGATGACCGTGATCGCGGGGTACCGGCGCACGCCGTTCGTGCGCTCGAACGGGGCGTTCGCGTCCGTGCCGGCGACGGCGCTGGGCGCGCACGCGCTGGCGGCGGCGCTCGCGGCGGCCGGCGTGGAGCCGGGGGAGGTGGACGTCGTCGTCGGCGGGCAGGTGCTGCAGGGCGGCGCGGGGCAGAACCCCGCCCGGCAGGCGGGCGTCGGCGCAGGGGTGCCGATGACCGTGCCGGCCGTGACGCTCAACGCCGTCTGTCTGTCCGGCGCGGAGGCGGTGGTGCAGGCGCACCGGCTGATCTCGGGAGGTGAGGCGGCGATCGTCGCGGTGGTCGGGATGGAGTCGATGACGCTGGCGCCGCACGCCTGGGTCGGCTCGCGCGCGGGGCAGAAGTTCGGCCCCGTCGAGCTGATCGACACGATGGCGCACGACGGGCTGACCGACGCGTTCGAGCACGACTCGATGGGGCTGAGCACCGAGCGGCACGGCGAGGGCATGGCCGCCGCGGCCTGGAACACGCGCGAGGCTCAGGACGCCCTGGCCGTCGCGTCGCACACCCGGGCGGCCAAGGCGGCGGACCTCCTCGCCGAGGAGATCACGCCCTACGAGGTGCCGGGCCGGCGCGGCACCGTCCGCGTGGAGGCCGACGACGGCGTGCGCCCGGACTCCACGCTCGACGGCCTCGCCCGGCTGCGGCCGGCGTTCCGCGTGGACGGCACGATCACCGCGGGCAACGCGTCGCAGATCTCCGACGGCGCGGCCGCCCTGGTGCTCGTGGCCGACGACGTCGCGGAGGCTCGCGGGCTGACGGGGGTGCGGGTGCGGTCCCATGCGCTCGTCGCGGGGCCCGACGTCGGCCTGCACGCACAGCCCGCGAACGCGATCGCCGCCGCCTGCGAGCGGGCCGGCGTCGCGCCGCGCGACCTCGGCGCCGTCGAGATCAACGAGGCGTTCGCCGCCGTGGTGCTCGCGTCGGTGGAGATGCTGGGTCTCGACCCGGAGCTGGTGAACGCGCACGGCGGAGCCATCGCGCTGGGGCACCCCATCGGGGCGTCCGGCGCGCGCGTCGTGGGTCACCTCGCACGGCGGCTGGAGCTGCTCGGGCCCGGGGCGGTGGGCGCCGCCGCGCTGTGCGGCGGCGGCGGCCAGGGGTCGGCGGTGCTCCTG
>NZ_JBHVBO010000228.1:0-5762 GCF_042668085.1 Isoptericola sp. NPDC057391
TCCTCCCGCTGCGGGGCGGGGGCCCGGGCGCGCCGGGCCCGCGGCGTGCGGTCAGGAGCCGGCCTCGATCGCCGTGGGGGCGGCGGAGTGGCTCACCTCGATGCGGCGCGGCTTGGCGTCCTCGGCGACGGGGATGGTCAGCGTGAGCACGCCGTCGGCGTAGGACGCCGAGATCTGGTCCAGCGCCAGCCCGCGGCCGAGCGTGAGCTGCCGGGCGACGGTACCGGTGGCGCGCTCGCGCAGCAGCCACTGCCCCTCGCCGGAGCGCGGCGTGCGCTCGGCCCGGATCGTCAGTGTCCGGTCCTCGCACGAGACGTCGATGCTGCCCGGGTCGATCCCGGGCAGGTCGACCGCCAGGACGTAGTGGTCGCCCTCGCGGAACAGGTCCATCGGCATGCCCGGAGCGCTCCGGCCGTTCAGGGCGAGCGAGCCGAACAGTCGGTCCATCTCCTGGAACGGGTCCCGGTAGGTAGCCATCGCGCATCACCTCCTCGTCATGAGGCCGCGCCCGCGGCCCCTGTCGCGAAACGGCGGGCCGGGCCCTCCGGCGTCGCCGTGGCTACACCCGAAGATTTAGCACTCTCTGGGGGAGAGTGCCAGATCCGCGATGATCGCCGTCGGCGAACGCCGGAGGCCCGCGCCGGTCAGGCGGTGCGCCGCACCTCGTCGAGGAACTTGCGGGTGTGCTCGCGCAGGGCGGCGACGCGCCGTTCGACGATCGCCTCGCGGACGCCGTCGTCGTCGCGCCCCGCCTCGGCGAGGGTGGGGCGACGGCGCGCGTTGCGGGAGCAGCGGAAGTCGCTGCAGATCAGCGTGCCGACGGTGTCGCCCTTGCGGCCGGCGGCGCCGCCGCGCTTGGCGACGAAGAGCTGCACGTCGCGGGTCTCGACGACGTCCTCGCACCACGCGCACATGGCGGCGCGGCGCGGGCCGGTGCGCTCGGTGGCGCGCAGGAGGACGCCCACGGGCTCGGCGGCGGGCTCGTCGTCGAGCGTCATGACGACGTACGCGGCCAGGGGCTGCTTGCGGTCGCGCCAGCCCAGGTAGTCGAGGCGGTCCCAGTCGACCTCGGCGAGGTCGGGGACGATCATGCGCTGCCGCTCGCTGCGGGTGGCGTTGACGAGGGAGGCACGGAGCTGCTGCTCGGTGAGCGGGGTCATGGGAATCGGCTTTCAGGTGAGCGGGGGTGGGCATGACGAAGCCCCGCACCGCCTCACCTGCCGTCCCACGGGGGGCTCAGCCGGAGGCGGTGCCGGGGCAGGCGGGACTGCCCGAGCAGGCCTGGTGGCCCACCCCGCTCCCTGCGACGCCCGGCATCGCTGTCTCCTCGCTCGTGTGGAAAGTCGTGGTCCGCTCGCGCCTCCGGGGCACGACCGGCCCTTCCATGGTGGCACGGGACCGTCGCCCGGGTCGACGTCTATTGCGTCACCCGGGCGACGGCACCGGTCAGAGGGTCGCGCGGACCTCGCGGGCGGCGGCGACCAGGTGGGCGAGCGCCGGCTCGACCTCCGCGTACCGGCGGGTCTTGAGCCCGCAGTCGGGGTTGACCCACACCAGCGCCGGGTCGATCGCCTTGACGGCGAGCGTCAGCAGCTCGGTGACCTCCTCGGACGACGGCACGCGCGGGGAGTGGATGTCGTAGACGCCCGGCCCGATGCCGCGGGAGTAGCCGGCGTCGGCGAGCTCGGGCACGATCTCCATCCGCGAGCGGGCCGCCTCCACGGACGTGACGTCGGCGTCGAGGCCGTCGATCGCCCCGATGACCTCGCCGAACTCCGAGTAGCACAGGTGCGTGTGCACCTGCGTGGCCGGAGCGACGCCCGACGTCGCGAGCCGGAACGACCCGACCGACCAGCGCAGGTACTCCTCCTGGTCGGCGCGGCGCAGCGGCAGCAGCTCGCGCAGCGCGGGCTCGTCCACCTGCACGATGCCGATGCCCGCGGCCTCGAGGTCCGCGATCTCGTCGCGCAGCGCCAGGCCCACCTGGTTCGCGGTGTCGCCGAGCGGCTGGTCGTCGCGCACGAACGACCACGCGAGGATCGTCACCGGGCCGGTGAGCATGCCCTTGACCGGCTTCTCGGTGAGCGACGCCGTGTACGCGGACCACTCGACGGTGATCGGGGCCGACCGCCGCACGTCGCCCCACAGGATCGGCGGGCGCACGCAGCGCGACCCGTACGACTGCACCCAGCCGTTCGCCGTCACCGCGAAGCCGTCGAGCTGCTCGGCGAAGTACTGCACCATGTCGTTGCGCTCGGGCTCGCCGTGCACCAGCACGTCGAGGCCCAGCTCCTCCTGCAGCGCCACGACGCGCTCGATCTCCGCCCGCATCGCGGCGGAGTAGTCGGCGTCGGGCAGCTCGCCCTTCGTCCACGCGGCGCGGGCCTTGCGGATCTCGGGCGTCTGCGGGAACGAGCCGATCGTCGTCGTCGGCAGCGGCGGCAGGTTCAGCCGCGCGGCCTGCGCGGCCGCCCGCTCCGCGTACGGGCCGCGGGCGAAGTCGGCGTCGGTCAGCGCGGCGGCACGCTCGCGCACCTCGGGCACGACGACGCCCGCCGCCGTCGCGCGCGAGGCGACGGCGGCCGACGACGCGGCGAGCGCGTCCGCGACGGCGTCCCGGCCGACCGCGAGGGCACGGGCCAGCGTCGCGACCTCGCCCACCTTCTGGTCGGCGAACGCCAGCCAGTCGCGCAGGCGCGGGTCGAGGGTGGTGCCCGGACCGTCACCGAAGACCTCGTCCTCGACGTCGTGCGGCACGTGCAGCAGCGACGTCGACGTGCCGACGGCGAGGGCCCCGGCGCCGAGGCCGCGCAGCGACTCGACGGCGTCGAGCTTCGCGGTGAGGTCCGCGCGCCAGACGTTGTGCCCGTCGATCACGCCGGCGACGAGGGTCTTGCCCTCGAGCCCCGGCAGCGGGCCGGCGGGGGTGGCGCCCTTGACCAGGTCGATCGCGACCGCATCGACGTCGGTGCCCGCGAGCAGGGCGAGCCCGTCGTCGCCGAGCCCGCCGAACGGCGCGGTCACGAGGATGGCGGGCCGCTCACCGTCCGTGTCGTCGGTGGCTTTGGCGAGGCCGGTCGCGAGCACCCGGTACGCGGACCGGACGGCGTCGTGCAGGCGCTCCGCGGGCACGTCGAGGGAGTCCGTGACGAGCGCGGGCTCGTCGAGCTGCACCCACGGCACGCCGACGGCGGCCAGCGCGCGCAGCAGCTCGGCGTACGCGGCGACGACGTCGTCGAGCCGGTCGAGGGGGTGGAACCCGTCGCCCGCCTCGTCGGCGGCCTTCGACAGGGCGAGGAACGTCACCGGGCCCACGAGCACCGGGCGGGTCGTGACGCCGGCCTCCAAGGCCTCGGCGTACTCCCGCACGATCCGGTGGTCGGCGAACGAGACCGGCGTCGTCTCGCTGATCTCCGGCACGAGGTAGTGGTAGTTGGTGTCGAACCACTTGGTCATCTCGAGCGGGGCGTCCTCGCCGCGGCCGCGGGCCACGGTGAAGTAGCCGTCCAGCTCGAGCGAGCCGTCCTCCTCGTCGAGCAGGTCGCGGAACCGCTCGGGGACGGCGCCCAGCAGCGCGACGACGTCGAGCACCTGGTCGTAGTAGGAGAACGACCCGGGCACGGAGCCGTCGTCAGGGTTCAGGCCGAGCTCGACGAGGCGGCGGGCCGTCTCGCGCCGCAGGCCGCCGGCCGTGACCTCCAGGTCGACGGCGTCGGTGCGGCCGGCCCAGAACGACTCCACGGCCTTCTTGAGCTCGCGACGGCGCCCGATGCGCGGGTAGCCGAGGATCGTGCCGCCCGGGAAGGCGGCGGTGGTGGGGCTGGTCGATGGGGTGGACATGAGCACTCCAGAGTTCGGGCTCCGCTCAGACGGCGGGAGCCTGGGTCGGGATGCTCGGTACCCACGGCCTTCTGGCCAGGTCCGTGCCGTCCGACGGGGCGTCGGCCGGCGCCGGTCCGCCGAGGTGGACACCCTCGAGCAGGTCCAGAGCGGGACGGTACTTGTTGAACGTGTACACGTGGATGCCGGGGGCGCCCGCGTCGAGCACGCGCTGGGCGAGCTCCACGGCGCGCGCCGTCCCGTAGGCGTGCTGCGCCTCCGGGTCCGGCAGGGCGTCGAGCGCGTCCAGCAGGTGCCGGGGCGCGCCGACGCCGGTGAGCTCCTCGACGCGACGGAGCCGGCGCGGCTCGGTCGTGGGCAGCTGCCCGGCGAGGATCGGGATCGTCACCCCGGCCGCGCGGGCCTCGGCGACGAAGTCGGTGTAGGAGTCGGCCTCGTAGAACAGCTGCGTGATGGCGAAGCTCGCCCCCGCGTCCTGCTTCTCCTTGAGGCGGCGGACCTCCTGGGCCCGGGTGGTGCCGGCCTGCACGTTGCCGTCGACGAACGTCGCGACGGCGATCGTCATCGGACGGGCGGCGCCGCGCAGGGCGGCCCCGGGGTCGGTCGCGCACCGCCGGGCCTCGACCTCGCGCAGCAGGTGCACCAGCTCGATCGACGAGGCGACGCCGTCGGCCGGGGGCTCCCAGTCCGGCTGGTCCTTCGGCGGGTCCCCGCGCAGGGCGAGGAAGGCGCGGGTGCCGGCGTCGAGGAAGTCGTCGATGACGGCGGACACGTCCTCGCGGTGCGCGCCCACGCAGGTCAGGTGGGCCACGGGCAGGACGGGCGTGCCCTCGAGCAGGGTCGCGACGACCTGGCGGGCGGTCGCCCGGTCACCGCCGCCCGCGCCGTACGTCACGGACACGAAGTCCGGGCGCGCGGCCACGAGTCGGCGCGCCGTCTCCCAGAACTTGGGGGCGGCGTCCGGCCGGCGCGGCGGCATGAGCTCGAACGAGACCGTCGGGCGTGCCGGCAATGCCGGCTGACCTGCCGGGGTGGGCGAAAGGGATGCCTCTGCGACCATGCGTCACTCCATCGATCCTGGCGTGAGCACCTTCGTCCTCGGGAGGCTTCCGTCGGAGAACGGGTTGCTGCGGCGTCGTCGAGCCAGGACTCTCGGCCGCTCTGGATGGCTTGTCACGTGATCGTACGCAGCATCCGCGATGCGGGCGAGGATGAGACCGCCTGCTGAGACGATGTCCGATGCCGGGCGGGCGGGAACGCCCTGCTCAGGGCACCAGCACGACCTTGCCGCCCGCGTGCCCGGTCTCGACGAGCTCGTGCGCCCGCGGCGCGTCGGGCAGCGGCAGCACCGCGCCGACGGTGGTCACCAGGTCGCCGCGGGCGAGGGCGTCGACGGCCTCGGCGAGCTCGCCGGCGTCGCGCTCGGACCGCCAGCTGGCCTCGACGCCGAGGTCCGCCGCGGCGTCGTCGGCGATGGTGACGATGCGGTCGGTGCCGCCACGCAGGGCGATCGAGTCGGGCAGCACGCCCGCCCCGGTGGTGTCGAGGACGGCGTCCACGCCGTCGGGCGCCATCGCCCGCACACGCTCGACCAGCCCCGCGCCGTAGGGGGTGGGCGTCGCGCCGAGGGCGGCGACGCGGGCCTGGTTCCGCGGCGACGCCGTGCCGATCACGCGGGCGCCGCGGCGCACGGCGAGCTGGACGGCCACCTCGCCCACCGACCCGGACGCCCCGTGCACGAGCAGCGTCTCGCCGGGCCGGACGTCGAGGAGGCGCAGCACGCGGGTCGCGGTCTCCGCCGCCACGGGCAGCGTCACGGCGGCGGTCGCGGCGAGCCCGTCGGGCACGCGCGCGAAGACCGCCGTCAGGGCGAGCTCCGCGTACCCGCCGCCGACGGCGAACCCCACCACACGGTCGCCCGG
>NZ_JBHVBO010000229.1:0-5710 GCF_042668085.1 Isoptericola sp. NPDC057391
GCGACGGATGGTCGCACCGTCCTGCCCGGCGGTCAGGTCGGCACCGGGCTCGCCCGCGGGGACGAGCGGGAGGTGCCAGGACATCAGAGCGTCAGGCCTCCACGTCGTCCGTGGCGGCGGCAGCGGCAGGCTCGGCTGCCTCGTCGGCCTTCTCGTCCTCGGTCACCGCGACGAGCGAGAGCTTGCCGCGCGGGTCGATCTCACCGATCTCGACCTGGACCTTCTGGCCCACGGACAGCACGTCGTCGACGTTCTCGACACGCTTGCCGCCCACGAGCTTGCGGATCTGGCTGATGTGCAGCAGGCCGTCCTTGCCCGGCGAGAGCGAGATGAACGCGCCGAACGACGTCGTCTTGACGACGGTGCCGACGAAGCGCTCGCCCACCTCGGGGACGTGCGGGTTGGCGATCGCGTTGATCGCCGCGCGGGCGGCCTCGGCCGAGGGGCCGTCGGTGGCGCCGATGTACACGGTGCCGTCGTCCTCGATGGAGATGTCCGCGCCCGTCTCCTCCTGGATCTGGTTGATCATCTTGCCCTTGGGCCCGATGACCTCGCCGATCTTGTCGACCGGCACCTTCACGGAGATGACGCGCGGGGCGTTCGGGGACATCTCGTCGGGCACGTCGATCGCCTCGGCGAGCACCTCGAGGATGGTCAGGCGCGCGTCGCGTGCCTGGGTCAGCGCGCCGGCCAGGACCGAGGCGGGGATGCCGTCGAGCTTGGTGTCGAGCTGGATGGCCGTGACGAACTCGCTGGTGCCGGCGACCTTGAAGTCCATGTCGCCGAACGCGTCCTCCGCGCCCAGGATGTCGGTCAGGGCGGCGTAACGGGTCTCGCCGTCGACCGTGTCGGAGATGAGGCCCATCGCGATGCCCGCGACCGGCGCCTTCAGCGGCACGCCCGCGTTGAGCAGCGACAGCGTCGAGGCGCAGACGGAGCCCATCGAGGTGGAGCCGTTCGACCCCAGCGCCTCCGAGACCTGGCGGATCGCGTAGGGGAACTCCTCGCGGCTCGGCAGCACGGGCACGAGCGCCCGCTCCGCCAGCGCGCCGTGGCCGATCTCGCGGCGCTTCGGGCTGCCGACGCGGCCCGTCTCGCCCGTGGAGAACGGCGGGAAGTTGTAGTTGTGCATGTAGCGCTTGCGCGTGACCGGCCCGAGCGAGTCGATCTGCTGCTCCATGCGCAGCATGTTCAGCGTGGTGATGCCCAGGATCTGGGTCTCGCCGCGCTCGAACAGGGCGGAGCCGTGCACGCGCGGGATGACCTCGACCTCGGCCGACAGGGTGCGGATGTCCGCGAGCCCACGACCGTCGATGCGCACGCCCTCGGTGAGCACGCGCTGGCGGATGAGCTTCTTCTGCAGCGCGCGGTACGCGGCCGACAGCTCCTTCTCGCGGCCCTCGAAGCGCTCGCCGAGCGCGCCGAGCAGGCCGTCCTTGAGCTCGTCCAGGCGGTTCTCGCGGTCCTGCTTGTCCGCGATCGCGAGCGCGTCGCGCAGCGTCGTGGAGACCTCGTCCTCGACGGCGGCGAACGCGTCGTCCTGGTAGTCGAGGAAGACCGGGTAGTCCTTGACCTCCTTGGCCGCCTGGGCGGCGAGCGAGGACTGCGCCTCGCACAGCACCTTGAGGAACGGCTTCGACGCCTCGATGCCCTGGGCGACGACCTCCTCGGTCGGCGCGGCGACGCCCTCCGTCTTGATGAGCTTCCAGGCGTCGTCCGTCGCCTCGGCCTCGATCATCGCGATGGCGACGTCGTCGCCCACGATGCGGCCGGCCACGACCATGTTGAAGACGGCGCGCTCGAGGTCCGAGTACTTCGGGAACGCGACCCACTGGCCGTCGATCAGCGCGACGCGCACGCCGGCCACCGGGCCGGAGAACGGCAGGCCGGAGATCTGCGTGGACGCCGACGCGGCGTTGATCGCCAGCACGTCGTAGGCGTCGTCGGGGTGGATGGCCAGGACGTCGATGACGACCTGGACCTCGTTGCGCAGGCCCTTGACGAACAGCGGGCGCAGCGGGCGGTCGATGAGGCGGCAGGCCAGGATCGCCTCCGTCGAGGGGCGGCCCTCGCGGCGGAAGAACGAGCCGGGGATCTTGCCGGCGGCGTACTGCCGCTCCTCGACGTCCACCGTCAGCGGGAAGAAGTCGAACTGGTCCTTGGGGTGCTTGCCGGCCGTCGTGGCCGACAGCAGCATCGTCTCACCGTCCAGGTACGCGGCGACGGAGCCGGCGGCCTGGCGGGCGAGGCGGCCCGTCTCGAAGCGGACGGTGCGGGTGCCGAAGCGGCCGTTGTCGATGACGGCCTCGGCGAACTGGATCTCGGGACCCTCCACGGGTGCCCTCCTTGATCTCGAGGGCGCCGCCGCGGCTCGGCGGTCTTCGATCGAGGCCCACGGAGCCGGGCCCGGCCCGCGGGCCGGACGGTTCGGGAGGCCACTACCGAGGACCGGACGAGGGTCCGGCGGCGCGGTGGTGGTGCGACGGGTGGTCACCCGTCGCCGTGCGGTCGGTGTCTGTCGGCGTCGTCCGGGGACGTCGTGCCGACAGGGACATCACACCAGACCAGCCCGGCCCCCGCGAGGGTGACCGGGCTGGTCGGCAGAGTCAGCGGCGCAGGCCGAGGCGCTGGATCAGCGCGCGGTAGCGCTCGATGTCGACCTTCTGCAGGTAGGCCTGCAGGCGGCGGCGCTGGCCGACGAGGAGCAGCAGGCCACGACGCGAGTGGTGGTCGTGCTTGTGCTCCTTGAGGTGCTCGTTCAGGTCGTTGATGCGCTGCGTGAGGAGCGCGATCTGCACCTCGGGCGAGCCGGTGTCGCCCTCGTGAGTGGCGTACTCGGTGATGATGGACTGCTTGGTGGCAGCGTCGAGCGGCATGGCTCTCCTTCGGTGTCGTTGCGCGGTGCTCCGGGACTCGTTCACCGGGGCGCTCTGGATCCGCGGCCGTTCGTACGGCCCCACCATGCTACCAGCGCACGGCGTCACCCCCGCCCCGAGACCGGGCAGGGGCGACGTGCCCCTCGACACGTCGTGCCGCGGGCCGCTCAGGCGTCCCCGTCGTGACCGGCGGGGCGTCCGCCGTCCTGCCGGAAGCTGCCGTCGCCCATGTCGAGCACGCCCGCGAACCGGAGCAGGTCGGTGATCGTCGTGATCATCTTCCCGCCGTCGATCCGCACCCCTTGCGCCGGGGTCCAGCCCGCCGAGAGATACGAGGTGTCGTCGGCCCTGAGCAGGTAGACGAAGGTCTCGCACAGGATCCGGCTGCCGACGTCCCCGAGGAAGTTGCCGTTCCCCTGGACCTCGGCCTCCTTGAGCACGTAGTACCACAGCGGCGTGCCGTCGAGCTCCGCCAGCGCGTCCTTGACGTCCTGCGACGCGTCGCGGGAGAGCTGCTCGGGGGTCAGGACCGGCACGTGCAGCGCCTCGGCCACCGCCTCCCCGGTGGGCAGCGACAGCCAGTAGCCCCGCAGCAGGTTGCGCTGCGCGAGCTGCTTGAGCAGGGCGCTGATCCCGGGCGCCAGGTCCGGGTCGGTGCCCTCGTTGCGCATCGTCGCCAGACCGGCCGCCAGGAACGGGTCGATCTTCGCCGCGGCACGACGGCGGTCCGGGTCGCCCTTGTCGACGAACCGCGCCCAGTCGATCGGCCAGTTCGACGGCAGGACCTCGCCGGGAGGCGCTCCCGTGGGGACGAGACCGCCACCCCCGGTGAACTCGAACAGCTGCACCAGGCTCCCGAAGGCGGCCCGCGGCGGTGCCGCCGGCGGCACGACCTTGCCGAAGTTGAGGTTGAAGTCGTAGCCGCCCCGCACCATGGAGTGGCCGAACCGGAACGCCGCGACGGCGAACTCCAGCGGCATCGCGACCTTGCGCCGGGGCCGGAACAGCAGCGACGGCTCCACGAGCACCTCGTCGAGCACACCCGGCTTGGTGAGGGTGCGCAGGTAGTCGTGGACGACCAGCCACTGGTAGTGGCGCTGGGTGAGCTGCTGCGCCCGGTCGAAGACCGCCCGCTCGTCCACCGTGAGCCACGGCTCGGTGCGGCGGACCCACTCGACGACGGCGTTGTGGAAGCGGATGAACGCCAGGTGGAGCTGGGCCACGACGAGGTTCTCGTCGTTGCGCCCGTCCGGGATCTTCGCCGACCCGGGGGCCGGGCGCTCCTCCTCGGGGACGTCGAGGCCCGCGATCTCCTCGGACGAGAACCGCGGCAGGTCGCGCTGCGGGTCGTCGCCCGGCGGGACGAGCTCGAACCCCGGGATCGCCGTCGTCGCGACCCGCCCGAGCGCGAGCTTGGTCGGGTCCGTCGTGGCGTACGCGGCCTCGCTGCGGGTGGTCCGCCGTCCGGCCTCCCCCGGGAACCGCGGCCCGCTGCCGTACAGGCTGTCGAGGTTGAGGAACGGGTGCCGGCCGTTGTGCAGGCTGCGCACCACCACCTCGGGCGGGAACGCCGTGAACGGGTCCGAGACGATGTCGCCCAGCACGAGGTCGCCGGGCCGCGGCCGCTCCCCCGCTTCCGGCGGGCCGTCCGGACCGTTGGTGTTGAGGGTGATGTCGTGGTCGATGAACTGACCCCAGTAGGTGTAGATCGCGGGGATCGTCGAGTCCAGCGCCGGGTTCGGCGGGCCCGCCGGCTCGATCATCCCCGCGCCGAGCTTCTTCAGCGCGGCGACGACCGAGTCCACGGTCGGCCCCGCGATCGGCCCCTCGGGCGCGTCACCGCCGTCGGTGACCGGCAGGTGCGCGGCGGGGAAGCGCCCGCGCAGGCCGCGGAAGAGGTAGTCGAACGACGTCGTCGCCTCGAACCGGTCCTCCAGGATGTCGCGGAGCACGGCGAGCTCGGTCTCGTGCAGCAGGGGTGCCGGCGACGACCCCGGGTCGGGGTCGGGACGCGGGCGAGGTCGAGGGCGCGGGCGGACCTGGCCGCCGTGGCGCACGCTGCGGACCGTCCGGCCGACCGGGTCGGAGTTGATGTCGTGCCCGGGCTCGGGCGCCTCCTGCTCGATGGTCTGCTGAGCCGCCATGGCTCTGCCCCTCTCGGGAGAAGCGGGCGCCGGGCGCCGCCCGACGCGGGGCGGGTCCCGGGCCGCCGCCGGTCAGAGCGGAGGCGGCCCGGGACGGCGCGCTGCGACGCGGCCACCGCCGTGGATCAGGGAGGGCGATGGCGCGCCGCGACGGGGACGCTGTACCACCGCGGCCCACGGGCCGGGCACAGCCCGGTCCGTCACGCCAGGAAGGAGCGGGCTCCGGCGCCCGTGTGACCGACCGGGCCGTCTTTCACCCGCTCCCGCCGCGGCGACCGGGCGAGGGCTCAGCGCAGGATGTCGCGCGCCCGCGCGACGTCGGCGTGCATCTGCTCGACGAGCGGCTCGATGCCGTCGAACCGCAGGGTCGGGCGCAGCCGCTCGACCAGCTCCAGCACGACCGTCTCGCCGTACAGGTCCAGGTCGTCCCGGTCGAGCACGTAGGCCTCGACGCGGCGCTCCACCCCGTCGAACGTCGGGTTGGTGCCCACGGAGATGGCGGCGGGCAGGTCCGCGTCGGGGTTGCCGGGGTCCTCCTGCGCAAGCCCCGGCCGCAGCAGCCGGCCGGCGTACACGCCGTCGGCGGGCACCATGCCCTCGGCGTGCCCGAGGTTCGCCGTCGGGAAGCCGAGCTCGCGCCCGCGCGCGTCCCCGTGCACCACGGTGCCGCGCACGCGGTGGGGGCGGCCG
>NZ_JBHVBO010000230.1:0-5693 GCF_042668085.1 Isoptericola sp. NPDC057391
AGGCCGCAGCATGTGCGGCCTCGTCCGAGCCTCTCTATCTCGGCGAAGAGGGTTCTCTATCTCGCGGTCAGTCCTCCCAGACCTGCTCGCGGAACCCCGACCAGACCTGCTTGTCCGACGTCGCCCCCATGAGGCCGATCCGCGCGTCGGTGAGGCCGAGCAGCATCTCGACGGGCGACGCGCCCGCCGCGATCTTCTCGCCCAGCTCGGCCCAGTCGTCGCCGTCGGGCAGGTTCGCGTGGATGGACGAGATGTACATCTGCGCGTCGCCCTCCATCGAGACGTAGTCCGCGTCGGTGACCGTGCCGCCGATCTTGCCGTTGTTGTCGGCGTAGGTCTTGAGCCAGAACCCGGGCACCTTGACGTAGTCGACGTTGATCCGCAGCGCGTCGCGGCGGGGACCGTCGTTCGTCACCGGCACGTTCACCACGTCGATGCCGTTGATGCCGGTGAGCGGCAGCTGCAGGTCCCGCGTCTCGAGCTCACCGTCCTGCGAGAAGACGTTGGCGTCCTCGCGCGTGCCGCAGTCTCCCGGCAGCGAGACGTTGATGTCGTACTCGCCGCCGAACGTGATCCGCGCGCAGGGGCCGAGCTCGAGCCTGAACTCCTTCTCGACGTCGTCCTGCGCCTGCTCCTCGGCCGGCGTGCCCGCGTCCGCCTTGCCGTCCTTCCCGGCGTCCTTGCCAGCGTCCTTGCCGGCGTCCTTGTCGCCGTCCTTGCCTGCGTCCTTCGCGTCGGCCCCCTCGCCGTCCGCCTCCTGCGGGACGGCGCCCTCCGCGTCGGCGGACTCGTCGCCGGCCGCGGCGTCACCGGTGCCTCCGGCGTCCCCAGCGTCCTCCGACGCGGACGGCGAGGGGCTCGGGGTCGGGTCGGCCTCGTCGCCGCCGCCGCAGGCCCACTCGAGCCACCCCAGCGGGTCCCAGCAGTCCGACGCCGCACGCACCTGCGACGCGGGCGCAGCGGCCGCCTCGACCACCGTCGTCCCCGTACCCCCGAGGGCGAGCACGACGACCGCCGCGACGACGGCCGCGTGCCGCCCGCCGCGGGCGGGCTCCTCGTCGAACGGCAGGAGCTCGGCCATGCCGACCTCGCTGACCCGCTGGCCGACCTCCTGGCCCTGACGCGGGTCCGCGGGCACCGGCACGGCGTCCGGCTCCTCGTCGTTCGCAGGCTCCGCCTCGGCGGCCTCGGCGGCGGGCCGCGGCATCCACGAGACCGCGAGGATGCCGCCGACCACACCGAGGACCATGCCGACGCCGAAACCGCCCAGGTTGACCCCCAGCAGCGAGTAGACCGCGATCGCCAGCGTGATGACGCCGTAGAAGACCCGGTGCTGCGGCTGGGCCATGATCAGGGCCCCGAGGAGCACCAGAGCCACGGGCAGCAGCGTGGACTGCATGCCCTCGATGCCGAGCTGGATCTCGAAGTTGTCGATCTGCAGCCGACCCGAGAACCACAGCACCACGCCGGACAGGATCGCCAGCGTGCCGCCCCAGAAGGGCCGGCCCCTCCGCCAGGCGGCGAACCGCTGGCGGCGGGTGACCGGCACCTCTGGAGACGGCACCGCGGTCGACCCCGTGGACGCCTCGGGGATCATCGAGGTGTTCTCGTCGCTCACGCCTGGTCTCCCTGGTCGCCGGGGCTGCTCAGAAGCACTCGGTGCCGTCGGAGATCTTCAGGTGCAGGTCGGTGAGCTTGAAGACCGCGGCCGACGTGCTCGACGAGACCTGCTTGAGGTCATCGATGGTGATCGCGTCGGAGTCCATGGCGAAGTCGCCCTTGCTGCCGTGGGCCTTGGTGTTCACGGTGGACGCGTCGACGCCGATCCGGATCTGGTTGAACTGGGCCGTGCCGCGCAGGTCGCTCATACCGATCTGCAGGTCGGTGGCCTTCACCGGGTTCTTCGGGTCGGTCCCCGCGGAGATGAGCAGGCCCAGCGGCATGCCCGGGACCTTCACCGACTGGCACAGGTTGTGCAGCGTGGCGTCCTTGATGTTCGCGATCGCCACCGGGTGCGACTTGCCGTCGGCGTCCTTCGCCTCGCCCGCGTACTGCGAGAACCCGGTCCCGTCGAGCTTGTCGGCCGCGATCTTGAACTGCTGGCCCGAGATCGCCATCGACACCGGCACGGCGCCCTGGGCGACACCGCCCATGAGGACGCCGATCACCGCCACCGTCGGGACCGCCGCGAGCATCGCACGGCCTCGACGTGTGCGCGTCAGTGCGCTGAGCTTCATTTCCCCTCCAACAGACGACATGGCGACCCCTGCGTCGCCGACGAGTCGCGACGGTACGCCCCTTACTGAGGCGACGTCAATAGCAACCGTTGCCCGCGGCTCTTCACCCGCCGGACGGGGCCTTCACCTGCCGGAACGGCCATATGCTCGGGGCATGGCAGCCGCGCGACGCACCCGGATGAGCCCCGACGAACGCCGGCAGCAGCTCGTCGCGATCGGCGTGGCCGCCCTGGCCGACCGCCCCCTGGAGGCCGTCACCGTCGAGGACCTGGCCGCACAGGCCGGCGTCTCCCCCGGGCTCGTCCACTACTACTTCGGCAACCGGCAGGGCCTGCACTCCGCCATCGTCCGCACCGCGCGCGACGCGATGCTGCACGCCACGCAGCCGCGGCCCGAGCTGCCGCCGCGCGAGCGCCTGCGCGACACCCTCGACCGGTTCGTGGAGTTCGTGCACGACCACGACGCGACGTTCTACTCGCTCGTGCGCGGCGCCGCGTCCGGCGACGAGCACGTGCGCGCCACCATCCAGCACGCGCGCGACGTGCTGGCCGGGCACCTGCGCGACGCCTTCCAGGAGATCGGCGTCGCGCCCACCCCCCTGCTCGAGGTCGCGCTGCACTCCTGGATCTCGTTCGCCGAGCAGGCGCTCGTGGAGGCCGCGACCGACCCCGACATCGCCCCGTCCGACCTCGCCGACTTCCTCGAGCGCAGCGCGCTCGGTGTCCTCGCGGCCCTGCACCCCGCGGCCGGGTGACCGCGCGGACGCTGTGACGACCGGACCGGTTCGAGCACGGGAAAGCCCCGCGGGCCGCGACGGGGAGGGGAGTCGTCGCGGGCCCGCGGGGCTGCTGGTGCGGCCGGCCGGGTGCGCGGACCGGCCGGCCGCGGCTCAGTTGCTTCCGCTGCCGCCCTGGAGCAGGTCCTCGAGCCAGCCGGGCAGGTTGCCCGGGTCGGTCGAGTCCGAGCCGCCCTGGCCCTGGTCCTGGTCCTGACCCTCCTGACCGTTCTGACCGTTCTGGTCGCTCTGACCCTGGCCGCCCTGGCCCGTCGTCGCCGACTCGTCGCGGACCGCGAGCGTCACGTCGACGGTCTGCGTCTTGCCGTCACGGACGTAGGTCAGCGTGACCTTCTGGTCGGCCGCCTTCTCCCGGACGTACGCCGTGAGCGACTCGGCGCCGTTGACGGCGTCGTCGTCGATCGCGACGATCACGTCGCCGGCCTGGAGGCCGGCCTCGGCGGCGGGCGACCCGGACGACACCTCGACCACCTCGGCGCCCCGGCGGGTGACGCCGTCGGCCGTGGCCGTCGCGTCCTGCATGGTCACGCCCAGGAAGGCGTGCTCCGCCGTGCCGTCGGCGATGAGCTGGTCGGCGATGTTGGTCGCCAGGTTCACCGGGATGGCGAACCCGAGCCCGATCGAGCCGGACTGCTCGCCGCTCATGCCGCTCGACATCGTGGCGATCGACGACGTGATGCCGATGACCTGGCCCTGCGCGTTGAACAGGGGGCCGCCGGAGTTGCCGGGGTTGATCGCCGCGTCGATCTGGATGGCGTTGGTGACGACCTGCGTGCTGCCGTCCTCCCCCGACGCCGAGACCGGGCGGTCGATCGCCGACACGATGCCGGTGGTGGCGGTGTTCGCCAGCCCGAGCGGGTTGCCGACGGCGAGGACCGCGTCGCCCACCGTGACGTCGTCGGACGAACCGAACGACGCGGGCTTCAGGTCGTCCGGCGGGTTCTTCAGCTTGACGACGGCCAGGTCGGTGGTCGGGTCGGTCCCCACGATGGTCGCCTCGTACAGGCGGCCGTCGGACAGCGTGACCTGCACGGTGTCGTTCTGCGCACCCGAGACGACGTGGTTGTTGGTGACGATGTGGCCCTGGTCGTCGTAGATCACGCCGGAGCCCTCGGCGCCGCCGGACTGGCTCTGCACCTGGATGGCGACCACGGACGGGGCGACGGCCGTCGTGACGGCCTCCCAGTTCGGGTTGTCGGAGGTCGAGTTCTTGACCGGGGCCTCGTCGGTGGACTGCGCGGAGGAGCCGACGTTCGCGAGCGACGACGGGTTGCCCGCGTCGAACGCCCCGGTCGCCGCCGCGGTGCCCAGGCTCGCCAGGACGGCCGCGATGACGGCCGCGCTGGCCACCGGGACCCAGACGGACCGCTCGCGCTTCGTGGCGGTCCCACCCCCCGGCCCCTGCTGCGGCGACGTCTGGCCCAGGGCGTACGGGTTGGCCGGACCCTGGCCGTACGGCTGACCCTGCGGGTGCTGTGCCTGGTGCTGGCCCTGCTGGGGGTGCTGCGTCTGCTGATGCTGCTGCGACTGCTGGTGCGTGTAGTAGGGCGACCCGGGCGCCATCTGCCCGTACCGCGGCTGCTGCGGGCCGTACTGCTGCTGCGACGCCTGCGGCGGGGCGGGCGGCTGCGGGGTCCCGTGGGTGGGGAGCTGCTGGGTCGGCTGCACGGTGAGGTGCTGGGTGTCCTGCGTGTCCGGCTGCGGCGCGGGGCGGTCCGCGGAGCCCTGCTGCGCAGAGTCCTGCGCTGCCGGCTGCTCGGCGGGGTTCTCGCTCCGGTTCGGCTCGTCGGCGCCCGACGGCTGCGGTGCGCCCGGGGTGTCGGTGCTCATGGTGCCCTCCTCGATGTGTGCCTCCAGGAGACCACTCCATCCTGGCGTGGTGCTTGGCTCAACCTGAGAACTTGCTGCGAATCACGCCGCCGCAGGTCAGAGGGCCGCCCGGACCGCGGCGGCGACGCGGGCGGCGAGATCTCGCGCCTCGGCGAGCCGGTCGGCGCGCGGCACGCGCACCTCGATGACCTGCACCCCGCGCGTGGGCGCCTGGAGGGCGTGCCGCAGCGAGCCGACGTCGAGCACGAGCTGGTGGTCCACGCCGTACCCGGCGCACAGCTGGGCCAGGTTGGCGCCGTGCGGGGTGCCGAAGACGCGCTCGAACGTGGCGGCCCCCGCCGCGGACGACGTCGCGAGCTCGCCGTGCTCGAGGGTGGCGAAGATGGACCCGCCGTCGTCGTTAACGACGACGACCTCGAGGTCGACCGGCGGCTCGTGCGGCCCGCGCAGCAGCCCGCCGGCGTCGTGGAGGAAGGTGAGGTCGCCGACGAGCGCCCGCGTGCGCAGGCCCTCGCGGGCGGCGGCGAGCGCCACGCCCGTCGCCGTCGAGACGGTGCCGTCGATGCCGGCCAGCCCGCGGTTGGCGAGCACCTCGGGCAGGTCGCCGGCCTGGGGGTGGTCCAGCCCGAGCACGAGGTCGAGGTCGCGCACGGGGTTCGACGAGCCCACCACGAGCAGGTCGTCCGGACCGAGCACCGACGCGACGGCACGCGCGACGGTGAGGGCCGCGTGGGGCGACGTGAGGAGCCCCTCGGCGACGGCGGCGTCCGAGGTCGCGGCGTCGACGACGGCGGCGGCCGCCCGCCCGGCTTCCTGCCACCGGGCGAGGA
>NZ_JBHVBO010000231.1:0-5529 GCF_042668085.1 Isoptericola sp. NPDC057391
CCCCGGAGGCAGGGGTGCGGGGCTCGCGCGTCGACGACGGCGGCACCGCGACCGCCACGGTGGGCCCGCTGCGCGCGGACCTGCTCGCCGCCGCCGACGGCCTGACCGGCCCCGGCCGGTCGGGGGTGGCGCGCCGCACGGCCCTGCAGCAGCTCGTCACCGACCGGCTCACCCCCCTGTTCGAGGCCGCCACGGCCGACGTCGACCCGACGGGTCTCGCGCTCGCCGCCGTCGGCAGCCTGGGCCGCGGCGAGCTCGGGCCCCTGTCCGACCTCGACCTCGTGCTCGTGCACGACGGCCGCACCCACAAGCCCGACGAGCTCGCCCGCGTCGCCGACGCGCTGTGGTACCCGCTGTGGGACTCCGGCGTCGACGTCGACCATGCGGTGCGCTCGCTGAGCCAGACCCGGCGCCTCGCCTCCACCGACCTGCCCGCCGCCGTCGGCTGGCTGGACGTGCGGCCCGTGGCGGGGGACGCCGTCGTCGTGCACCGCGCGGCGTCCGCGATCCTCACCGACTGGCGGTCGGCGTCGCGGCGCCGCTTGCCCGAGCTGCTGCACAGCGCCCGCGACCGCGCCGAGCGCGCGGGGGAGCTGGCGTACCTCATCGAGCCCGACCTCAAGGAGTCGCGCGGCGGCATCCGCGACGCCGTCCTGCTGTCGGCGCTCGCGGCCACGTGGCTCACCGACCGCCCGCACGGCCGGGTGGACCGGGCGTACGCGCACCTGCTGGACGTGCGGGACGCGGTGCACGTCGTCACGCGCCGCCGGTCCACGAGGCTGCTGCTGGCCGACCTGGAGGAGGTGGCCGCCCGCTGCGGTCACGACGACCCCGACGAGCTGCTGGCCAGCCTCGCCGAGGCCGGGCGCGAGATCTCCTACGCGCTGGACTCCACGGTGCGCCGCGCCCGGCAGGCGCTGCAGCGGCCCGCGGTCCGCCGTCCCGTCATGGTCCGGGGGCGCCGGTCGGCGCCGCGGCTGCGGTCGGTGGGCGACGGCCTGGTGGAGCACGACGGCGAGCTGGTGCTGGCCGTCGGGGCGCAGCCGGCCGAGGACCCGATCCTGCCCCTGCGGGCGGCCGCCACCGCCGCGCGCACCGGCCTCGTGCTGTCGCCCGTGACCGTGCAGTCCCTCGCGGAGTCCCCGCCGCCGCCCGTGCCGTGGCCGCCCGCCGCGCGGGCCGCGCTGCTCACCCTGCTCGGCGCGGGCCCGGCGCAGGTGCCGGTCTGGGAGGCGCTCGACCTGGCGGGCGTCGTCACGACGTGGATCCCCGAGTGGGCCGCCGTGCGCAACCGGCCCCAGCGGGCCGCGGTCCACCGGCACACGGTGGACCGGCACCTGGTGGAGACGGCGGCGCGCGCCGCCCGGGTGCGCCGCCGGGTCGCCGCCGACGCCGGTGTCGCGCCGGCGCCGACCGAGCCCCTCCTGCTCGGCGCCCTGCTGCACGACATCGGCAAGCGGCGCGGCGCCGTCGACCCCGACCACTCCGTCGAGGGCGCCCGCATCGCCCCCGACGTCGTGCGCCGGACGGGGTTCGACGACGCCGTGGCGCGCGACGTCGGGATCGTCGTGCGCCACCACCTCACCCTGGCGCGCCTCGCCACGACGGCCGACCTCGAGGACCCGGCCACGGTGGCCGAGCTCCTCGACGCCCTCGAGCACCGCGCCGACCTGCTCGAGACCGTGCGGGCGGTGACGGAGGCCGACGCGTCGTCGCTGGGCCCGGCGGGGTGGACGGCCTGGCGCGCGAGCCTCGTGGACGACCTCACCGCACGGGCCCGCCGGGCGCTGGCGGGCGACCGGTAGGGTAGGTGGCTGCACACATCGATACCCCTCGTAAGGACCTGCCTGGTGTTCAACTCCCTGTCGGACCGGCTCACCGCGACGTTCAAGAACCTGCGCGGGCGGGGCCGGCTCTCCGAGGCGGACATCGACGCGACCGTGCGCGAGATCCGTCGGGCGCTCCTCGACGCCGACGTCGCCGTGCCCGTCGTGCGCGAGTTCACCGCCGCGGTGCGCGAGCGCGCCCTGTCGGCCGAGGTGTCGGGCGCGCTCAACCCGGCCCAGCAGGTCGTGAAGATCGTCAACGACGAGCTCGTGGCGATCCTCGGCGGCCAGACCCGGCCGCTGCAGCTCGCCAAGACGCCGCCCACGGTCATCATGCTCGCGGGTCTCCAGGGCGCCGGTAAGACCACCCTCGCCGGCAAGCTCGCGCTGGCGCTCAAGGAGCAGGGCCACACCCCGCTGCTGATCGCCGCCGACCTGCAGCGCCCCAACGCGGTGACCCAGCTCTCCGTCGTCGCCGAGCGGGCCGGCGTGCCGGTCTACGCGCCGCACCCGGGCAACCAGGGCGCCGAGACGGACGTCGTCATCGGGGACCCGGTGGGCGTGGCCCGCGACGGCGTCGCCGAGGCGAAGGTCAAGCAGCACGACGTCGTCATCGTCGACACCGCGGGCCGCCTGGGCGTCGACCAGGTGCTCATGCAGCAGGCCTCGGACATCCGCGACGCCGTGCAGCCCGACGAGGTCCTGTTCGTCATCGACGCGATGATCGGTCAGGACGCCGTCGCCACGGCGAAGGCCTTCGAGGAGGGCGTCGACTTCACCGGCGTCGTCCTGTCCAAGCTCGACGGCGACGCGCGCGGCGGCGCCGCCCTCTCGGTGGCCACGGTGACGGGCCGACCGATCATGTTCGCCTCGACCGGTGAGAAGCTCACCGACTTCGAGGTCTTCCACCCCGACCGCATGGCGTCGCGCATCCTCGACATGGGTGACGTCCTCACCCTCATCGAGCAGGCCGAGAAGGCCTTCGACGCCGAGGAGGCCGCCAAGATGGCGGCCAAGGTCGAGAAGGGCGAGGACTTCACCCTGTCCGACTTCCTGGTGCAGATGCAGCAGATGAAGAAGCTCGGCTCCATGAAGAAGATGCTCGGGATGATGCCGGGCATGGGGCAGATGCGCGAGCAGCTCGAGAACTTCGACGAGCGCGAGGTCGACCGCGTCCAGGCCCTCATCCAGTCGATGACGCCGGCAGAGCGCGACAACCCCAAGATCATCAACGGGTCGCGGCGCGCGCGCATCGCCCGCGGCTCCGGCCAGACGACGACGGCCGTCAACCAGCTGCTCGAGCGGTTCACCCAGGCGCAGAAGATGATGCGCCAGATGAGCAAGGGCGGCGGTATGCCGGGCATGCCGGGCGGCGTCCCCGGGATGCCGGGGATGCCCGGTGGCGGCAAGAAGTCGCGCGGCAAGCAGGCGCCGTCCAAGAAGGTCAAGGGCAAGTCGGGCAACCCCGCGAAGCGGGCGCAGCAGGAGCGCGAGGCCATGCAGCGCGCGCTCGGCGGCCCTGCCGCGAAGCCGTCGGCGCCGGGCTCCGCGTTCGGCGTGGGCGGCGGGGAGCCGTCCGAGCAGGACCTCTCCAAGCTCCAGCTCCCGGACGGCCTGGACAAGCTGCTCGGCGGGCGCTGAGGCGCGTACGGACCGGCGTCCGCGGCCCGGCCCCCCGACTCGGTAACCTTCGACCATGTCTGCCCCGCACGTCCCGCTGCACGTCACCGGCCACGTCCTGCTCGGCCACGATCGCGACGTCGGCGAGATGTGGGTGCGCGACGGTCGCGTGAGCCTGACCCGGCCGTCGCCGCAGGGCAGCGCCACCCGCGAGCTCGAGGGCTGGGTGCTGCCCGGGCTCGTGGACGTGCACTGCCACGTCGGGCTCGGTCCCGACGGCGCGGTCGACCACGAGACGGCGGAGGCCCAGGCGATCGCCGACCGGGACTCCGGCGTCCTGCTCGTGCGCGACGCGGGCTCGCCCGTGGACACGTCGTGGGTGCAGGAGCGCCCCGACCTGCCGCGGCTCGTGCGCGCGGGCCGGCACCTGGCCCGGCCCAAGCGCTACCTGCGGGGTTTCGGGCTCGAGCTCGACGACGTGGGAGCGCTGTCCGACGCGGTGCGCGCCCAGGCGCGCGGCGCGGACGGCTGGGTGAAGCTCGTCGGGGACTGGATCGACCGCGAGGCCGGTGACCTCGGTCCGCTGTGGCCGCGGGACGTGCTCGTCGAGGCGGTCGCCGCCGCGCACGCGGAGGCCGCGCGCGTCACGGTGCACGCCTTCTCCGAGGAGGTCGTGCCCGACCTGCTCGCCGCGGGGGTGGACGGCATCGAGCACGGCACGGGCGTCATGGGGCCGCTGATGGACGAGGTCGCGGCGCGCCGGATCCCGGTGACGCCCACCCTGCTCCAGGTGGCCCGTTTCGAGGAGATCGCCCGGCAGGCGGAGGACAGGTACCCCGTGTACGCGGCGCGGATGCGGCGCATGCACGCCCGCCGGTACGAGCACGTGCGCGCGCTGCACGAGGCGGGCGTCTCGCTGCTCGTCGGGACGGACGCGGGCGGCACCCTCGGGCACGGGCGCGTCGCGGACGAGTGCGCCGAGCTGGTCGCCGCCGGCATCCCCGCCGCGGACGTCGTCGCGATGGCGACCTGGCGGGCGCGCGAGCTGCTGGGCTTCGGCGCGCTCGTCGAGGGGTCCAGCGCGGACCTGGTGGTGTATCCCGCCGACCCGCGCGAGGACGTCGAGGTGCTGCGGCACCCGACGGCCGTCGTCCTGCGCGGGCAGGTCGTGCGGGGCTGACGCGGTCCCGCGCGGCGGGAGAGGTGTGTCACCCGAGGTTGGAGCGGGCGCGTCGGGTCTGGCACAATGTCCGGGTACTCGGCGTGCCCAGGCCCCTCTCTCCTGCGCAGGTCGCGTTCCTGACCTCCGGACACCGCCAGGACCCCACCCGGCGGTGCGCGAGGTCGCCCCACCAGAACCAGGAGACACCACCACAGTGGCCGTCAAGATTCGTCTGAAGCGCCTCGGCAAGATCCGGGCCCCGTACTACCGCGTCGTCGTGGCCGACTCGCGCTCCAAGCGCGACGGGCGCGTCATCGAGGAGATCGGGAAGTACCACCCGACCGAGGAGCCGTCGTTCATCGAGATCAAGTCCGAGCGGGCGCAGTACTGGCTCGGCGTCGGCGCGCAGCCGACCGAGCAGGTCGCCGCGCTGCTCAAGATCACCGGTGACTGGCAGAAGTTCAAGGGTCTTCCGGGCGCCGAGGGCACCCTCAAGGCCAAGACCGTGAAGGCCGACAGCGCCGCCGCGGTCGAGGCCGTCGCCGCCGAGGCCGAGAAGGCCAAGGCGAAGGCCGCCGAGAAGAAGGCCGAGGAGCCGGCGGCCGAGGCCGCCGAGGCTGAGGCCGAGGCCTGATGCTCGCCGAGGCCCTCGAGCACCTGGTGCGCGGCATCGTGGACAACCCGGACGACGTCCGGGTGGCCTCGCGGACGCAGCGCCGGGGCGACCTGCTCGAGGTGCGGGTGCACCCCGACGACCTCGGCCGCGTGATCGGCCGGGGCGGACGGACGGCGAAGGCGCTGCGCACGGTGGTCGGCGCGCTCGCGACGGACGGCCCCGTGCGGGTCGACGTCGTGGACGTCGACCGGCGCTGACGCGTGCCGCACCCGCTGCCACAGCTCTGACGAGGCCCGGTCCCACAC
>NZ_JBHVBO010000232.1:0-5521 GCF_042668085.1 Isoptericola sp. NPDC057391
GTTCTCGACGAGAACGGGGCCACGATCGCACCCACAACCGGCGCCTGACACGCCCCGCGAATCTTGACCGCACGGTCGGCGTCGCTGTTAACGTGACCACGCTCACACGCCCCCGGGGCACCAGCCCCGGCCGACGTCACGACGAAGTGGGGACGGATGCGACAGGTCACGAGACGGGAGCTCCTCGGCTGGGGGCTCGCCGGGGGAGCGTCGGCGCTGCTCGCCGGGTGCGCGACGCCGGGGACGACGTCGGTCAACGCCCAGCCGGTGGTGCCGGCCGCGGCGGGGGAGAAGATCACGCTCACGTACTGGGCGTGGCTGAAGGACCTGCAGAAGGTCGCCGACGTCTGGAACGCCAAGAACCCGGACGTCCAGGTGCAGGTCTCCTGGATCCCCGGCGGCAACGACGGCGGGTACCAGAAGATGTACTCGGCCCTCGCGGCCGGGGGCGGGCCCGACCTGGCGCAGGTGGAGATGCGCACCGTTCCGGAGTTCATTCTGGTCAACGGCCTGGTGGACCTGGAGCGGTACGGCGTCTCCGAGCACGCGGCCAAGTTCGACGAGACGCTGTGGAGCCAGGTGAGCTTCGCCGGCGGCGTCTACGGCATCCCGCAGGACTCCGGGCCCGTCGGGATGTACTACCGGCCGGACCTGTACGAGCAGGTGGGCGCCGACGTCCCCACCACGTGGACGCAGTGGGCCGAGGTCGCGTCCGCGTTCCGGGAGATCGGCGTCTACATCGACTCCTTCCCCCTGGACGACACGTCGGTGTTCACGGCCCACGCCATGCAGGCGGGCGCCACGTGGCTGCGCAGCGCGGAGGACGGCTGGGTCATCGACATGGCCGGCGAGGCGACGCTCGACGTCGCGCGCTTCTTCGACCAGGTCATCGACGACGACCTGGTGACCACCGCAGCCAACCCGTACACGCCCGGCTGGTACGCGGCCGCGGCGCACGACCAGATCGCGTCGCTCGTGAGCGCGAGCTGGGGCGACGCGCTGCTGCAGAGCGTCAGCGGCGCGGAGGGGAAGTGGCGCGTCGCGCCGGCCCCGCGCTGGGACCACGGCTTCGGGTCGTCGTTCATCGGCGGCTCGACGTCGGCCGTGCTGGCGAACAGCAAGCACCCGAAGGAGGCGATGGAGTTCGCCGTCTGGATGAACACCGACCCGGAGGGCATCGACGCGATGATCAAGCACTCCGGTATCGGGTGGTCGCCGGCCCGCGACTACATCGGCGCGGCGCGCGAGGAGCCGAGCGAGTTCTTCGGCGGCCAGCGCTACAACACGGAGGTCTTCCAGCCCGCCACGCAGGAGCAGAACCCCGACTGGCAGTGGTGGCCCATCACCCAGCAGACGTTCAACATCCTCGGTGACGGGTTCCGCCGCAAGGCCACGGGCGGCACGCTCGTCGACGCCGTCGTCGCCGCCGAGGAGCGGACCATCGAGGTGTTCCGCCAGAAGGGCCTGACGATCCGGAAGGCGGAGCGATGACCACGCACACCACCCCCGTGGGGGACGTCGCCGCGACCCGACGCCCGACGTCGCCTCCCGCGAAGAAGCGCAGCACCGCCGTCGGGCGCGCGCCGTGGATCCTCGTGGGTCCGTTCCTCCTGCTGTTCCTGCTGACGTTCGTGCTGCCGATCATCGTGGCGATCGGGCAGAGCTTCACGACCGTCACCCGCGCCGGGCTGTTCGGCGAGCAGGGCGTCACCACCGGGTTCGCCTGGTTCGAGAACTACCGGATCGCGCTGGAGGACGGGAACTTCGTCGCGTCGATCTGGCGGATGCTGCTGTTCGGCGTCGTGCAGGTGCCGGTCATGATCGTCGCCGCGACGGTGCTGGCCCTGCTGCTCGAGTCGGCGTCGGCGCGCTGGCCCGGCTTCTTCCGCGCCACCTACTTCATGCCGTACGGCATCCCGGGCGTCATCGCGACCATCCTCTGGTCGTTCCTCTACGTCCCCGGCCTGAGCCCGATCATCGACCTCACCGAGACGCTGTTCGGGTTCACGCCCGACTTCCTCGGCGCCGGGACGGTGCTGTGGTCGATCGCGAACATCGTCACCTGGACGTACGCCGGCTACAACATGCTCATCATCGTGGCCCAGCTCAAGGCGATCCCGCCGGAGATGTACGAGGCGGCGCGGGTGGACGGGGCCGGACCGTGGCGCACGGCATGGAGCATCCAGCTGCCGCTGATCCGCCCGGCACTCGTGCTCACCACCGTCTTCTCGATCATCGGCACGCTGCAGCTCTTCGCCGAGCCGCAGCTCCTCATGACCGTCTCGCCGGCGATCGACTCGCAGTACACGCCCAACCTGTCCGCGTACACCACCGCCTTCGCCTACAACGACTACAACGTCGCCGCCGCCCAGTCCGTGCTCATCGCGCTCGTGGCGTTCGCGCTGTCGTTCCTCTTCCTCCGGCTGACGAACAGGAGCTCGCGATGACCGCCGCCGTCTCCACCGCGCCGCAGCGCACCGACGCGCCGCACGTTCCCGCCGCGACCCCCGCCGGTCGCGGACGGCGCCCGGCGACGACGATCCTCGTCACCGGCATCCTCGCCGTCGTCGCGATCTACTTCCTCGTGCCCGTCTACTGGGTGGTCGTCGCCGCGTCGAAGACGACGGACGACCTGTTCGGCACCAACGGCTTCTGGTTCGGCAACACCTTCGCGCTGTTCGACAACCTCGCCGCCGTGCTCACCTACGGCGACGGCGTCTTCCTGCGCTGGTTCGCCAACTCCGTGCTGTACGCGGGGGTGGGCGGCCTGATCGCCACCTACCTGGCGGCGGCGGGCGGGTACGCCCTGGCCAAGTACCGGTTCCGCGGGCGCAACCTCATCTTCGGGCTCGTGCTCGGAGGCGTCCTGGTGCCGGGCACGGCCACGGCCCTGCCCCTGTTCCTGCTGTTCAGCCAGCTCGGCCTCGCCAACACGTACTGGAGCGTGCTGATCCCGTCGCTGGTGTCGCCGTTCGGCTTCTTCCTGTGCCGCATCTACGCGGACGCCACCGTGGACACCTCGCTCGTCGAGGCCGCCCGCATCGACGGCGCGGGGGAGCTGCGCATCTTCCACACCCTGGGCCTGCGGATCATGACGCCCGCGCTCGTGACGGTGTTCCTCTTCCAGATCGTCGGCATCTGGAACAACTACTTCCTGCCGCTCGTGATGCTCAGCGACCAGGACCTCTACCCGATCACCCTCGGGCTCAACAACTGGAACAGCCAGACCGACCGGCTGCCCGAGTTCTACGAGCTCACCACCGGGGGCGTGCTGCTCTCGGTCATCCCGCTCGCCGTCGCCATGATCGTGCTGCAACGGTTCTGGCGCGGCGGCCTGACGGAAGGTGCTGTCAAGGCATGACGCCGTTCTCCCCGCTCCCGCACGAGTCCACCGCGCCCTGGTCGGGACGCGTCGAGCCGCCGCGGTCCGCGCCCGCCGGGGACGCTCCTCGGCTCTCCCTCGACGGCACGTGGGGCTTCCGCCTGCTGGGCGGGGTGCCCGGTGCGCCCGGCGCGCACGGCGTCCTGCCCGACGGCGAGGGGGCCGCGGACTTCGCGCAGCCGGGCTACGCGCCGTCGCCCGACGCCGGCTGGGGCGAGCTCCCCGTGCCCGCGCACTGGGTGCTCGAGGGCGACGGCGCGCACGGCCGCCCGATCTACACGAACGTGCAGTTCCCGTTCCCGGTGGACCCGCCGCACGTGCCGGACGAGAACCCGACCGGCGACTACCGACGCGAGGTCGACGTGCCGGCGTCGTGGACCGAGGCCGGGCGCGTGCTGCTGCGGTTCGACGGCGTCGAGTCGTTCTTCACGGTGTGGGTGAACGGCGTCGAGATCGGCTCGGCGTCGGGCAGCCGGCTCGCGCACGAGTACGACGTCACCGACGCCGTGCTCCCCGGCGCAAACACCGTGGCCGTGCGCGTGGTGCAGTGGTCGGCGGCGAGCTACCTCGAGGACCAGGACCAGTGGTGGCTGCCGGGCATTTTCCGCGACGTCACCCTGCTGCACCGCCCCGTCGGAGCGCTCGACGACGTCTGGCTGGACGCGGACTACGACCCCGCGACGGCCCAGGGCGTGCTCGTGCCGGAGGTGCGGGCCGACGCCGCCGCGTTCCCCGTGCGGCTGCGCGTGCCCGAGCTCGGGGTCGACGTCGCGTGGGAGCGGCCCGAGGACGTCGCGCCCGTCGCCGTCGGTGCGGTCGAGCCGTGGTCGGCGGAGGAGCCGAACCTGTACGAGGCGACCGTGGCGTCGTCGGGCGAGACGGTCGCCCTGAGGGTCGGCTTCCGGCGCGTCGAGATCGTGGGCGACCGGCTGCTCGTCAACGGGCGCCGGGTGGTGTTCTCCGGGATGAACCGGCACGAGACGCACCCCGACCGCGGGCGCGTCTTCGACGAGGAGCACGCCCGCGCCGACCTGGCGCGGATGAAGCAGCACAACGTCAACGCGATCCGCACCAGCCACTACCCGCCGCACCCGCGCGTCCTGGACCTGGCCGACGAGCTGGGGCTGTGGGTGATCCTCGAGACCGACCTGGAGACGCACGGGTTCGAGGCCGGCGGCTGGGTGGGCAACCCCAGCGACGACCCGCGCTGGCGCGAGGCCTACCTCGACCGCGTGCGCCGCACGGTCGAGCGCGACAAGAACCACGCGAGCATCGTGCTGTGGTCGCTCGGCAACGAGTCGGGCACGGGCGCCAACCTCGCGGCGATGGCGGAGTGGGTGCACCACCGCGACCCGTCGCGGCCCGTGCACTACGAGGGCGACTACGCCGGCGAGTACACCGACGTCTACTCGCGGATGTACTCGACGGTTCCGGAGACGGCGTCGATCGGGAACTCTGTGGACGGGGGCGACCTGTCTCCCGTGCTCGGCTGCTCGATCGCCGACTCGGCGCGGCAGCGGTCCAAGCCGTTCCTGCTGTGCGAGTACGCGCACGCCATGGGCAACGGACCGGGCGCGCTCGACCAGTACCGCGAGCTCGTCGACACGCACCCGCGCCTGCACGGCGGGTTCGTCTGGGAGTGGCGCGACCACGGCCTGCGCACCCGCACGCCGGACGGCGTCGAGTACTTCGCCTACGGCGGCGACTTCGGCGAGGTGGTGCACGACGGCAACTTCGTCATGGACGGCATGGTGCTGTCCGACGACACCCCCAGCCCCGGGCTCACGGAGTTCTGGCACGTCGAGCGGCCGGTCGTCGTGCGGCCGGCCGGCGGCGCGGCGTCGGGGAGCGTCGAGGTCTGGAACCGGCGGCACACCGCGGACACCGGCGACCTCGTGCTGCGCTGGCGCGTGGAGCACGACGGCGAGGAGGTCGCGTCCGGCGAGGCCGCGATGGCGGGCGACGACGGTGCCCCCGTGGCGGCGGGGGAACGGGCCGTCGTCGGGCTGCTCGACCCGGCGTCGCTGCCGGAGGCGAGCCCCGGCGCGGAGGCGTTCCTCACGGTGGAGCTCGCGCTGCGCGAGGCCGCGTCGTGGGCCGACGCGGGGCACGTCGTCGCGCGCGACCAGTGGGCGCTGC
>NZ_JBHVBO010000233.1:0-5423 GCF_042668085.1 Isoptericola sp. NPDC057391
ACCGTGCAGCCGGTTCGCCGAGCTGCTCCAGGTCCGGCACGAGATCGGGCCCCCGCCCAGGTCAGTACGCTCCTGGCTGACGGGGCAGCCCTGCCCTGCGACCCGAGAGGCGTGAGGACCTGATGCCCGCGAAGGCCAAGACCCTGCTGATCTGGATCGTCGTGATCTTCCTGATCTACGCGATCGTGAGCAGCCCTGACCGTGCGGCGAACATCGTCACGGCGATCTGGGACTTCATCACCAACGCGTTCTCCAGCTTCGGGCAGTTCTTCGCGAACCTGACCGACTGACGGCGCGCACCCCGGCCACGGCATGAACACCGACGAGAGGCGCCAGCGCGACGCCGTGCGCGCGCACGCGCACCTGCGCCGGTACGTGCTGCCGAACGAACGGGTGATCGTCGCGACCCGGCACCACTGGGCGCTGCTCCTCGAGCCGATCGCGACGACGGCCGCGGCGTTCCTGCTGATCGGCACCCTCGTCATGTCGACCCCGGTCGACGTGCGCGGCACCGTGCAGTGGCTGTGGGTCGCGTGGTTCGTCGTGGCCGGGCGCCTCGCCTGGAAGTGGCTGGAGTGGCGCTACGAGTGGTTCGTCGCGACCGACAAGCGGCTGCTGCTGCTGTACGGGCTCGTCGTGCACAAGGTCGCGATGATGCCGATGAAGAAGGTCACCGACATGGGGTACTCGCGCAGCCCCACGGGCCAGGTGCTCGGCTACGGCCGCTTCGACATGGAGTCCGCCGGCCAGGACCAGGCCCTGCGCACCATCAAGTACGTGCCGCGCCCGGACTCCACCTACCGCACCCTGTGCGACACGCTCTTCACGCCCGGCGGCCCGCGCCTGGACGACGACGACGACCTCGGCGGCGGACCCGGTTGGCCGGCCGACGGCGCACCGGGCGGCCCCGGCGCGCCGACGGTCGTGCCCGGTCGCGAGACGTCGGAGGGCCCGCGCCCCACCACGCAGCCGATCGCCGTCCAGCCGCCGAACCCGGCGCCCCGCCCGCCCGAGGCGCGGCCCAGCGACGGGGCGCACCCGGTCAGCTGGAAGCCGACGGGGGCGACCTACGACCACCCTCGCAGCGACAGCCGGCGCAGCGACGGCGCGATCGTTCCCGACCCGTTCCTCTGAGCCCGCGCCCCTGGGCCGGGCCCGAGGAACGACGAAGGCCCGGTCCGCGTGGACCGGGCCTTGCCTGCATAACTGTCTGCTGTGTACCCCCAGCGGGATTTGAACCCGCGTTACCGCCGTGAGAGGGCGGCGTCCTAGGCCGCTAGACGATGGGGGCCTGGAGCTGGTCCGAGCGGTGAGGCCCGGGCCGTGCGACCGTCCGTCGAGACGGACGACCTGCGTACCCCCAGCGGGATTTGAACCCGCGTTACCGCCGTGAGAGGGCGGCGTCCTAGGCCGCTAGACGATGGGGGCCTATGACTCGTCGGCCCCGAAGGACCGCCGTGCCGAGCACACTCTACACACCGCCGTGGCGGAAGAAGAGCGTTGCGCTGGGGTACCAGGACTCGAACCTAGACTAAGTGGACCAGAACCACTCGTGCTGCCAATTACACCATACCCCAATGGATCAGGCCTACCGGGCAAATCCGACACCGTCGGAGCGCCCTCGTCAGGCCCAACGTCGGAAAACATTACCGGACGGGTGGCCGTCGGCCAAAACGCCGACGAGGTGCCGTGCGTCACGCTCGGCCGCCGCTCGTGGCAGGCTCGCCGCATGGCCTCCTCGACTCCCCCCTCGCGCCCCTCGGCGTCCACCCCGGCAGGGCACGACCCGCACGACCATGCCGACCGCGCGGCCTCGTTCGACCGGGATGCCGACCTGTACGCCCAGGTCAGGCCGACGTACCCGCGCGAGGCCGTCGAGTGGCTGCTGCCCGGCGAGGCCCGGCGGACCCTCGACCTCGCCGCCGGGACGGGCAAGCTCACCGAGGTCGTCGTCGACCTCCTCCCCACGGGCACGGACGTCGTCGCCGTCGACCCCTCGGCCGCGATGCTCGGCGAGCTCGCGGCGCGGCTGCCCGGCATCGCCACCCACCGCGGCACTGCCGAGTCCATCCCGCTCGCCGACGCGTCGGTCGACGCCGTCCTGGTGGGGCAGGCGTGGCACTGGTTCGACGCCGACGCCGCCGCGACGGAGGTCGCCCGCGTCCTGCGGCCGGGCGGCACGCTCGGCGTCATCTGGAACGACCGCGACGACGACGTCGACTGGGTGGCGCGGTTCCGCGAGATCCTGCACCGTGGCGACCGCCTCGAGCCCCAGGCCGGCCACGCCCCCCTGAGCGGGCTCGGCGACCGGTTCACGGACGTCGAGGCGAGCACCTTCCGCTGGGTCGACCGCCTGCCGGCCGGCGCGCTGCGCGTGCTCGCCGGGACGCGCAGCTACCTCCTCTCGCTGCCCGACGCCGAGCGCACGGCGCTCCTGGACGAGGTCGACGCCCTGGAGGCCACGCACCCCGCCCTCGCCGGACGCGCCGAGATCGAGCTGCCGTACGTCACGTCGGCCTACCGCGCCCGGCGCCGCTGAGCGCGGTCAGCGCGCGCCGGCGACGGCCGCGAGCCGCCGGGCGGGCGCGGACAGCGACGCGCCGTCGCGCCACACGACCCGCAGCCGCCGGGAGAGGTCGAGCTGGGCGATCGGGACGGTCACCAGGTGGCCCGCCGCCACGTCGTCCGCCACGGTGAGCGCGGACAGCACCGTCACGCCGTCCCCGTGCCGCACGGCGGACTTCACGGCCGCCGTGGAGCCCAGGGCGGTGACATGGGACGGCAGGCGCACCCCTGCCTGCCCGAGCGCCTCCTCCAGCACGTCGCGGGTGCCCGAGCCGGCCTCGCGCAGCACGAGGTGCCCGGCGGCGAGGCCCGCGGGGCTGACGGACCGTCGTCGTGCCCACGGGTGCGCGGGGGCGACGACGGCCACGAGCTCGTCGTGGGCCACGGTGCGCGAGCGCAGCCCGCGGCGCACCGTCGGGCTCTCCACGAACCCGAGCTCGGCCGTGCCGTCCAGCACCAGCTCCATGACCTCGCGGGAGTTGCGCACCACGAGCTCGACGTCGGGGGCCGCGCCGGACCGCTCCCGCTCCCCGCGCGCGAACGCGGCGAGCCAGCGCGGGGCCAGGTACTCGGCGATCGTGAGGCTCGCCGCCACGCGCAGCCTGGGGACCGGCGCGGAGCGGAGGGCGGCGGCCGCCGCCTCGAAGCGGTCGGTGGCGTCCACGACGTCGCGCGCCGCCTGCGCCACCTGACGCCCGACGACGGTGAGGGCGGTGCCGCGCGGCCCACGGGACAGCAGCTCGAGGCCCAGCCGTCGCTCCAGCCGGTGCAGGCCGGCGGACGCCGTGGGCTGGGACACCCCTGCGGCCCGCGCGGCCGCGCTGATCGAACCGTGGGCGTCGAGCGCGACCAGCAGCTCGAGCGCGGCCAGCGGGGGACGTTCTGCCATAGCGTCAGTCTATGGATCGATCAGCACCTGGCGCTTCCGGGCCTCGGGGCGGTTCGCGAGCCTGGTCACGTGCCCACCGCTCAGCCCCCGACGCGCCCGGCTCTTCGCGGCCCGTCCCGCCTCGGCCCCGGCCTCGCGCTCGCCGCCGTCGCGACCGTCGTCCTGCTCGGCGTCAGCCGGCTCGTGGCCCCCTGGACGAACGGCGCGCTGTCGCCCCTGGTCCTGGCCCTCGTGGCCGGCGCGGTGCTCGGCTCCGTGCTGGGCCGGTTCGTGCCGCGCGGCGGTCGTGCCACGCGGTTCGCGGGGCGGGTCGGGCCCGGCACCGACTGGACGGCGCGCACGGTGCTGCGGGCCGGGGTGGTGCTGCTCGGGCTGCAGCTGTCCGTGCCCGACGTGCTCGCGCTCGGCTGGCGCGGGATCGCCGTCGTGGTGGTCACCGTGGCGGGCACGTTCGCGGCGGTCCTGGGCCTCGGGCGGCTGCTGCGGGTGCCGCGCGAGACCTCCCTGCTGGTCGCCACCGGCTTCTCGATCTGCGGTGCCGCGGCCGTCTCCGCGATGACGAGCGTGCTCGAGCGCGACCCGCGCACGGGGGCGGTGGCGCCCACCCGGCTGCGCGACGACGTGGCCGCCGCGCTCGCGCTCGTGACCGTCTACGGGACGGTCGCGATCTTCGTGCTGCCGCCGCTGGCGGGCGCCCTGGGGCTCACCGACCACCAGGCGGGGCTGTGGATCGGCGCGAGCGTGCAGGAGGTCGCCCAGGTGGTCGCCGCCGCGGGCACCGTCTCCGCCGCCGCGCTGGCCGCCGCCACCGTCACCAAGCTCGCGCGGGTGGTGCTGCTCGCGCCCCTGGTCGCGGGTGCCGGCGCGCTGCTCGCGCGGCGCGCGGCCCTCACCGCGGAGCCCCCGACCGACGCGCCGGACGACGCGCCCACGACGGCGCGCGGCCGCCGCGCGCCCCTCGTCCCCGGGTTCGTGCTGGGCTTCCTCGCGGCGGTGCTGGTCCGCAGCACGGGCCTGCTGCCCGACGTCGTCACCGACACCGCGCAGCAGCTCACGACGATCCTGTTCGTGGCCGCGATGTTCGCCCTCGGTACCGGCGTCGACGTCCCGCGCCTGGCGCGCACCGCCCGCCGCCCGCTCGTGCTCGGCGCCCTGGGCACCGTGGTCGTCACGGGGATCGCGCTGGCCGCCGTCCTCCTCCTCGCCCCCTGAGCGACCCGTCAGAGCCTCAGAGGCCGAGGGCAGCCGGCAGCCTGGCGAGGCCGGGAAGCACGACGATGCCGTCGGCGCGCAGGGCGTCGGCGTCCACGTGGTGCTCGTCGTCGCGGCGCGCGCCGGGACGGTCCAGCCAGACGCCGACCAGGCCGGCGTCGCGGGCCGCGCACGCGTCGCTGGTGGGCTCGTCGCCCACGTACGCGGTGCGCGCGACGTCGGTGCCCAGGCGGCGCGCGCCCTCCACGAAGACGTCGGGGTGCGGCTTGCCGTAGCCGAGCGTGTCCACGCCCACGAGCACGGGGACGCCCTCGAGGCCGGCGGCGCGCAGCTTGCGCTCCTGCAGCTCGGTGTACGCGTTCGTCACGACGCCGATCCGGACGCCGGCGGCGCGCAGCGCGTCGAGGGCGGCCGCGGCGTCGTCGAACGCCGCCCAGGACCGCTCGAACGTGCTCCAGAACAGCGCGTCCCAGTCGGCGAACGTGGCTTCCGTGACGGGCTCGCCCCCGAAGGTGCGGTGCAGCAGGTCGGCGCGCAGCCGGCGCTGCGTGAGGGCGTCCGTCTCGCCGCGCGTGAAGCGCTTGTAGTAGCCGCCCGGGTCGGTGCGCCAGTGCGCCAGCAGCTCGGGGTAGCGGTCCGCCGGCACGTGCGGCAGGTACTCGACGGCGACCGCGGTCAGGGCCTTGGCGAACCCGCCCTTGGTGTCGACGAGCGTGTCGTCGACGTCGAGCAGGACGCCGTCGACGCGCGCCGTCAC
>NZ_JBHVBO010000234.1:0-5408 GCF_042668085.1 Isoptericola sp. NPDC057391
ACTGGCCGGGAGCTCCCGGCCGGGCGCGTCGGCGCACCCGTCGGTGAGCACGTCGGCGAGCACGTCGGCGAGCACGTCGGCGAGCACGTCGGCGAGCACGTCGGCGAGCACGTCGGCGAGCACGTCGGCGAGCACGTCGGCGAGCACGGTGGCACCCCGCAGCGCGAGCGCGGTGCCGAGGCCGCTGAGGGGGCTCGCGCACCAGGCGCTGTCGCCCAGCAGGACGACGCGCCCCGACGACCACCCGTCCATCCGGACCTGGTCGTAGATGTCGAGCGCGAAGTCGTCGGCGACGCGCGCCGCGGCCAGGAGCTCCGGCGTGCGCCAGCCCTCGCCGGCGAAGGTCCGCTCGAGCAGGGCGAACCGCGCCTCGGCGTCACCGCGCGGCGGCAGGGAGGTGGCCGGGAACGTGAAGCCGACCTCCTGCTCGCCGGCGTGACCGGGCCTCGCCTCGACCACCCGCGACCCGGGCAGGTTGAGCATGAGGAACCACCCGTCGAGGGGTGGCGTGGCCGGCGTCTCCCGTAGCGTGAACCAGGCGTGCGCGAGCCCGAGGGGCCGCCGGAAGGACGCCTCCGCCCCGAAGACGAGGCTCCGGACACGGGAGTGCGCGCCGTCGGCCCCGACGACGAGGTCGTAGACCTCGGGCGGGTGCTCGCGGAACTCGACCCGCACCTCACGGTCGGTCTCGACGAGCCCTGTCACCGTGTCCCCGAAGCGGTGCTCGGTCCGCGGGCCGGCCGCGTCGTGCAGCAGCCGTGCGAGGTCGGAACGCAGCAGCTCCTCGGACGAGACGAAGCCCGCGCCCCCGAAGGCCTCGCTCGGCATCTCCGCGCGCCGCCGGCCACGCTCGTCGATCCACGCCAGGCCGCGCTGGTCGACCGTGCACGCCAGGGCCGCGTCGAGGAGCCCGAGCCGCTCGAGCACCTCGCGGCTGTCCCCGCGCAGGTCGACGGTCTGCCCGCCGGACCGCAGGCCCGGCGCGATCTCGACGACGGTCACCCGCCAGCCGGCCCGGTCGAGCAGCACCGCCAGCGCGTCGCCGGCGATACCCGCCCCCACGATCAGCACCCGAGACATCCGAACCTCCGCGACGTAGACGCAACTAGCTTCGCGTTAAAACGTAGCTCGCGGAGCTCACTCATGCAACGTCCGTTGCGTTAAGATGGCGCGCATGTCCGACCGCACCGATCCGGGCCTGCAGGCGACCGGCACCGTCCGGCCCGGCGGCCGCACGGCCCGCACCCGGGACGCCGTGCATCGCGCGGTGCGCGAGCTCATGGCGGAGCGCCACGGCGAGGCGCCGGAGATCCCCGAGGTCGCCGCCCGCGCCGGGGTCCACGCCGCGACCGTGTACCGCCGCTGGCGCACCCGCGACGCGCTCGTGCTCGACGTCGCCGTGGCCGACGTCAACTCGTCCTCCCCGGTCCGCGTGACCGGCGACCTGCGCGCCGACCTGCTCGCCTACACCCGCGCGCTGGTCGAGACGTTCGACCGGCCGGGCGGGCTCGGGTTCGTCAGCGCGCTCACGACGGCGTCCCGGGACGCCAGGACGGGCCCCGAACGCGTGCGGGAGCTCGTCCAGCCGCGGCTCGACCGCTTCCAGGAGCTGCTCGACGCGAGCGGCACCACGGAGCTGACGCCGCTCGACCTCGTGCTGCTGATCATCGCCCCGGCCCACCTCGGCGCGACCCTGGGCACGTCGACGCGCGCGGAGGACGTCGCCCGCCAGCTCGTGGACAACGTGCTCGACGTCGCCGCCGGCCGGCGTGCGCGGGCCGGCGGCTGAGCCCGCCCGCGGCGGCCGGCGTCAGCGGGCGCGGACGACGCGCCCCTCGTCCCAGACGGGCTCGGGCGTCTCGCGCACGGTGCCGTCCTCGCCGAAGACGAGGAACCGGTCGAACGATCGCGCGAACCAGCGGTCGTGCGTGACGGCGAGGACGGTGCCGTCGAACGCCTCCAGGCCCTCCTGCAGCGCCTCGGCGCTGGCCAGGTCCAGGTTGTCCGTCGGCTCGTCCAGCAGCAGCGCGGTGCAGCCCGCCAGCTCGAGCAGCAGGATCTGGAACCGCGCCTGCTGCCCGCCCGACAGCCGGTCGAACGCGCGGTCGGCGGCGACGGTGAGCTCGTAGCGGCGCAGCACGGACATCGCGGCGCCGCGGTCGCGGGCGTGGTCCTCCCAGAGGATCTGGGTGAGCGTGCGCCCGAACAGCTCCGGGTGGGCGTGCGTCTGTGCGAACACGCCCGGCACCACGCGCGCCCCGAGCCGCCACTCGCCCGTGTGCGCGACGTCGTCGCCCCCGAGCAGCCGCAGGAAGTGCGACTTGCCCGACCCGTTGGAGCCGAGGACGGCGACGCGCTCGCCGTAGAACACCTCGAGGTCGAACGGCTGCATCAGCCCGGTGAGCCCGAGCCCCTCGCAGGTCAGCGCCCGCACGCCCGTGCGGCCGCCGCGCAGGCGCATCCGGATGTCCTGCTCGCGCGGCGGCTCGGGCGGCGGGCCCGCCTCCTCGAACTTCTGCAGGCGGGTCTGGGCCGCCCGGTACCGGGACGCCATCGCATCGCTGTTCGCGGCCGCCTGCCGCAGCTCGCGCACCAGGCGCACGAGCTGGGCGTGCTTCTCGTCCCAGCGCCGGCGCAGCTCCTCGAACCGTGCGAACCGCTCGCGCCGCGCCTCGTGGAACGTCGCGAAGCCGCCGCCGTGCACCCAGGCGTCGGCGCCGGACGGCGCGGGCTCGAGGGAGACGATGCGGTCCGCGACGCGCGCGAGCAGCTCCCGGTCGTGCGAGACGAACAGCACGGTCTTCCGGGTGGCCAGGAGCTGGTCCTCGAGCCAGCGCTTGCCGGGCACGTCGAGGTAGTTGTCGGGCTCGTCGAGCAGCAGCACCTCGTCCGGCCCGCGCAGCAAGGCCTCCAGCACGAGCCGCTTCTGCTCGCCGCCCGACAGCGTGCGCACCTCGCGCCACCGCGCCTGCTCGTACGGGACGCCGAGCGCGGCGACGGTGCACACGTCCCACAGCGTCTCGGCCTCGTACCCCCGCGCCTCCGCCCAGTCGGCGAGCGCCTGCGCGTACGCGAGCTGCGCCGGCTCGTCGTCGACCTCCATGATCGCCAGCTCGGCCGCGTCGACGGCGCGCGCGGCGTCGCGGACCCGCGGCGGGGCGACGTCGACGAGCAGGTCGCGCACGGTCGACCCGTCGCGCACCGCGCCCACGAACTGCCGCATGACGCCGAGCCCGCCGGTCACCGTGACGGAGCCGGCCTGCGGCACCAGGTCGCCGGACAGCAGGCGCAGCAGGGTGGTCTTCCCGGAGCCGTTGGGCCCGACCAGGGCGGTGGCGCTGCCCTCGGGGACGCGGAACGAGACGTCGTCGAGCAGCGTGCGCCCGTCCGGCAGCACGTGCTCGACGTGCGCCACCTCCAGATGACCCATGCCGCGCACGCTGCCCGACAGCCGCCCGGCCCGCAAGGCAATTCCGACCGCACCCCGGACGACCTCGACGGCCTGTCGGCCCGGTGTTGTTGACTGTCCCCCGTGACCGATGCGAACCCCGGTGCCCCCGACCTGCCCGCCGACGTCTCCGCGCTGACCTACGAGGAGGCGCGCGACGAGCTCGTCCAGGTGGTCGCCCGGCTCGAGGCCGGCAGCGAGCCCCTCGAGTCGTCTCTCGCCCTCTGGGAGCGCGGCGAGGCGCTGGCGGCACGCTGCCAGCAGTGGCTCGACGGCGCCCGGGAGCGGCTCGCGGCGGCGCAGGCCGCGTCGTCCGCCACCGCCGGCGCCGACCTGTCCGAGGCCGAGGAGGACGACGCGTGAGCGCCCACGTCCTCGCGGTCGGCGAGGCGCTGGTCGACGTCGTGCACCGGCCCGACGGGTCCAGCGAGGAGCACCCCGGCGGCAGCCTGGCGAACGTCGCCCTCACCCTCGGCCGCCTCGGCCGCGACGTCCGGCTCGCGACCTGGCTCGGTCGGGACGCGCGCGGCGACGACGTGCGCGCCTGGCTCGCCGAGTCGCGCGTGACGCTCGCCGGCGGCAGCGACGGCGCGGACCGCACGAGCGTCGCGCAGGCCACGCTCGACGACACCGGCGCCGCGACCTACGAGTTCGACCTCGAGTGGCAGGTCCCCGCCGGGACGGGCGCCGAGGACGGCACGCTCGCCGTGCACACCGGCTCCATCGCCGCGATGCTCGCGCCCGGGGACGCCGACGTCCGGGACCTCCTGGCGACGGCACGGGACACCGCGACGATCACGTACGACCCCAACGCGCGCCCCGCGATCATGGGCGACGCCGACGCGGTGCGGCCGCGCGTCGAGGAGATCGTCGCGCTGGCCGACGTCGTGAAGGTGAGCGACGAGGACCTGGCGTGGCTGTACCCCGGCAGCGACCCGCTGGCGGTCGCCCGTGCCTGGCAGGCCACGGGCCCGGCGCTCGTGGCCGTGACGTTCGGCGGCGAGGGCGCGACGGCGGTCACGGCCGCCGGCGAGGCCACCGTCGCGGCGCCGCGCGTCACCGTCGTCGACACCGTCGGCGCCGGCGACTCGTTCATGGGCGCCCTGCTCGACGAGCTCTGGTCCGCCGGGCTGCTCGGTGCCGAGCGCCGGGCGGCGCTGCGCGCCGTCCCGGTCGCGGACACCGAGGCGCTGCTGGCGCGGTGCGCCGCCGTGGCCGCGGTGACCGTGTCGCGCGCCGGCGCCAACCCCCCGTGGGCCCGAGAGCTGGACCTCGCAACGAAGGAGAACGCATGACCCTCACCCCCACCGAAGCCTGGGCCCGGCTGCGGGCCGGCAACGGCCGCTTCGTGCGCGACGAGCCGGACCACCCCGACCAGGACGCCGTCCGGCGCCGCGAGCTGCGCACCGTGCAGCACCCGCACACCGTGATCTTCGGGTGCTCGGACTCGCGGGTGGCGGCGGAGATCATCTTCGACCAGGGCCTGGGCGACGTGTTCGTGGTGCGGACGGCGGGCCACGTGGTCGACACCACCGTGCTCGGCTCCATCGAGTACGGCACGGAGGTGCTGCAGACGCCGCTGGTCGTCGTGCTGGGCCACGACTCGTGCGGCGCCGTCGCGGCGACGGCGCACACCCTCGCGACCGGCGAGCAGCCCCCGGGGTTCGTGCGCGCCGTCGTCGACAAGGTGATCCCGTCCGTGGCGGAGCTCACGTCCCGCCAGGGCGTCTCCGGGCCGATCGACCCGGACGTGCTGCGCACGGAGCACGTCAAGCACACGGTCGCGCTGCTGCGCGGGTACTCCGCCGCCATCGCCGCGGCGATCGACGCGGGCCGCCTCGCCGTCGTCGGCGTCGTCTACGACCTGGACGACGGCAGCGCGCGTCTCGTCGCGGTCGACGGCGAGGTCGGCGAGCAGCCGGCCGCGTGAGCTGAGCCGCCGCGCGGGCCGCGTCAGGCC
>NZ_JBHVBO010000235.1:0-5405 GCF_042668085.1 Isoptericola sp. NPDC057391
GGGACGACGGTCGTCGCGGCCGCCGGGTGCGCGGGGAGGGTCAGGCTCAGCGCAGCAGCTGGAGCACGCCCTGGCCGGCCTGGTTCGCCTGGGCCAGCATCGCCGTCCCGGCCTGGGACAGGATGTTGGTGCGCGAGTAGTTCATCATCTCCTTGGCCATGTCGACGTCGCGGATGCGCGACTCGGCGGAGGTGAGGTTCTCGGCCGCCACGTTGATGTTCGAGATGGCGTAGTCGAGACGGTTCTGCGTGGCGCCGAGGCCCGAACGGGCCGTGGAGACGGCGGTCAGCGCGGTGTCGAGGGTCTCGATGGCCGCCTGCGCGCCGGCCGACGTGGTCACGTCGAGGGCGGTGCCGGCGCCACCGGTCTTGTCGTAGACCGTGTCGTCGATGATCGTCTGCAGGTTGTTGGTCGTCAGGTCGATCGTGATGGTGTTGCCGGCGCCGGTGCCCTCGGCGCCCACCTGGACGGTGAGGTCGGTGGCGGTGTCGGACAGCAGGCTGATGCCGTTGAAGTTGGTCGACTCGACGATCCGGTTGAGCTCGTTGGAGAGCTCGTCCAGCTCCGAGGTGATCGCGGTGCGCGCCTCGGCGTTGTTGGTGTCGTTCGCCGCCTGGACGGACAGGTCGCGCATGCGCTGCAGCACGGACTGCGCCTCGCCGAGGGCGCCCTCGGCGGTCTGGACGACGCTGATGCCGTCCTGGGCGTTGCGGGCGGCGACGGAGTAGCCGTTCACCTGGGCCTTGAGGCCCTCCGCGATGGACAGGCCGGCCGCGTCGTCGGCGGCGCGGTTGATGCGCAGGCCCGACGACAGCTTCTCGAGCGACTTGCTCTGGCTGTCCTGGGTCCGCGACAGGTTGCGGTAGGTGTTGAGTGCCGAGACGTTGGTGTTGACGCTGAAGCCCATGATGAAGAGTCCTCCGTGAGTCGGGCGGGTGCGGTGCTCCGGCCCTTCCGTGGGCCGGTCACCAGGGACTGTCGGCCGGGCCGACAGGCTTGTGGGGTGTGACCTGGACCACTTTCCTGCGGCCGCGTCAGGACGCCGCCGGCACCGCCCACGCCGCCCGGCGCGTCGCGCCCCCCGCGACCCGCCGGCCCACGTCCGCGAGGTACTCGCGGCGGCGCGCCGTCGGTGTCGCGGGGCCCGGGGCCCGGTCCGCGTAGTGGGCGGACAGCGCCTCGCGCAGCAGGCGCACCGCCTCGCTGCGGGCGTGCGAGACGGTCGAGTGGTTCAGCCCCATCGCCGCCGCGACGTCGCCCACGCTGCGTCCCTCGAAGTAGACCTGCTCGACGACGTGGCGCAGCTGGCCCGGCAGCGCGGCGACGGCCTCGCGCACCACGTAGCCCTCCTCGACCGCGAGGGCCGCCGCCTCGGGCCCGGGCGCGTCGTGCACGACCCGGTCGTACACGTCGTCCTCCATCGGCACGACGGCCCGTCCGGCGTCGTCGCGGGTGGCGCGCACGTCGGCCACCGCGACGCCCATCGCCTCCGCCACCTGGGCGTCCGTGGGCTCGCGCCCGAGCGACGCGGTGAGCGCCTGCTCCACCGCCGTGAGCTCCTTGATGCGCTTGCGCGCCGAGCGCGGCGCCCAGTCCTGGGCGCGCAGCTCGTCCGCCAGCGCCCCGACGATGCGGCGGCGCGCGTACGCGCCGAACGGCACGCCGCGCCCGGGGTCGTAGCTCGTGGCGGCCGTCGTGAGCGCGAGCGCGCCGACGGACGCGAGGTCCTCGCGCGAGAGGTGGTCGGCCCGGGCGCACAGGTCCGAGACGAGGAAGCCGACGAGGGCAAGGTTGTCGACGACGAGAGCGTTGCGCTCGGTGAGGTCCACGCCGAAGCACCTTTCTGCTGGGGCGTGCCGCGGCAGCGCCGGGCACGGACGGGCGGCGCGGCGAGGACCGCGTCACGACCTCCCATGCGTCCGGCGTTCGGCTCAGTCGGCGCAGCACGGCCAGATCGCGGCCACATCCCGGCCGCGGCTGCCGACAGTGGTCCTCGAGCGGGCCCCTGCCCGCCCGCGACCACCCACCCGGAGGGAGAGGCACATTGGGACCTCAGGAGCTGTCGACCCTGCTGTGGCGGGAGCGTGAGCTGCTCGAGATGCTGCTGTTCAAGCTCGAGGAGGAGCAGCTGCTCCTGACCGCGGGGCGCACCCGCTGGCTCGCGCACGCCAACCGCGAGGTCGAGAGTGTCGTGGCGAAGGTCCGCGAGGCGACGCTGGTGCGCACCGTCGCCTCCGAGTCGGTCGCGACGGGCTGGGGCGTCGCCGCGGACGCGCCGCTGCGCGACCTGGTCGCGGCCGCGCCGTCCGACGGCCCGTGGCGCGAGATCCTCGAGGGTCACCTGCAGGGGCTCACCGAGCTGACCGTGCGCATCCGCACGGTGCGGGACGCGAACACGCAGTTCGTCCAGCACGCGTCGCGCTCCACCCAGGAGACGCTCGCGAGCCTCGGCGGCGAGCCGCGCACCTACGACGCGTCCGGCGCGTCCGCGTCCCGCGAGGGCGGCGTCGCCCACCTCTTCGACACGGTCCTGTAGGAGCCCGCCATGAGCTCGTTCGCCATCCTCAACACCGCCTTCCGGGGACTCAGCGCCGCCCGGGCCGGCATCGACGTGACCGGCCAGAACGTGGCCAACGTCAACACGGAGGGCTACACCCGCCAGCGCGTCCAGCAGTCGGCGACGCCGCCCCTCACGCAGATGGGCCTGGGCCGCCTCGCGCACTCCGCGCGCGTCGGCCAGGGGGTGGAGGTCGACGGCATCGCGCGCCTCGGCGACCTCTTCCTCGAGGCCCGCGTCCGGCAGACCGCCTCGGGCGAGGGGTACGCGTCCGTGCGTGCGGCCGCCTTTCGGGCGGTGGAGGACGTGCACGGCGAGCCCTCCGACGCCGGGGTCGCCGCCGCGCTGCAGGACTTCTGGGGTGCGTGGCAGGACGTCGCGAACTCGCCGGGCGAGAGCGCCCAGGGCTGGGTCGTCGTGGAGCGGGCCGGCGCCCTCGTGGACCGGATCGCCGACGGCCGTGCGCGGGTCGAGTCCGCCTGGCAGCAGTCCCGCACCGGCGCGGGCTCGCTCGCGGCCGAGGTGAACACACTCGCGGCGAAGGTCGCGGCCCTGAACTCGGCGATCCTCGACGGCTCCGGCCAGGGGGGCGCGGTCAACGAGCTCGTCGACCAGCGCACGCTCGTCACGGCCGAGCTGGCGCGCCTCACCGGCGCGACCACGAGCGGCAACCCGGACGGCACGGTCGACGTGCTGCTGGGCGGCGACCTGCTGGTGGACGGCAACCGGGTGACCGAGGTCCGCCTCGCGGGCGCGACGTCGCTCGACGGCGCCGCCGGCGCGCCGGTGCACCTCGAGTGGGCGCACCGGCCCGGCTCGACCGTCACCCTCGAGGGCGGCGAGCTCGCGGGCCACCTGTCGGCCCTCGCGCCCGCCGGTTCCGGCGGCGTCTTCGCCGACGCCGCGGCCGGCTACGACGCGCTCGCCACGGCGATCGCGACCCAGGTCAACGCGCTGCACGCGACCGGGCGGACGCCGTCCGGCGAGGCCGGCGGCGACGTCTTCACGTTCGAACCAGGCCGCTCCCCCGCCGCCGGCCTGCGGGTCGCGGTGGACTCACCGGGGCAGCTCGCCGTGGCGGCCGACGGCGCCGGCGCCCTGGACGGTTCCGTCGCCGACCGCATCGCGGGCCTCGGCCTCGCGAGCGACGGCCCGGACACCGTGTGGTCCGCGCACGTCACCCAGCTCGCCGTGCGCTCGAGCGCGGCCGGCCACGACGCGCAGATCGCGACGGCCGCGGCAGGCGCAGCGACGAACGACCTGCTCTCGCACTCCGCCGTGTCGCTGGACGAGGAGACCGTGAACCTCATGCAGTACCAGCACGCCTACCAGGGCGCGGCGCGGGTGCTCACCGCCGTCGACGAGATGCTCGACCAGCTCATCAACCGCACCGGCCGCGTCGGCCTGTAGGCCACTGCCACCGCTGCCCACCGGCACCCAGGAGATCACCGTGCGCATCACGAACCAGATGCAGGCGTCGTACGTCACGCGCAGCCTGCAGTCCAACCTCGCGAGGATCGCCGAGCTGCAGGAGCAGGGCACCTCGGGGCGCCGCCTGACGCGGGCCTCCAGCGACCCGTCCTCCGCCGCCGACGCCCTGGCCGTCCGCAACCAGCTCGCCACCGAGCGGCAGTACGACCGGAACATCGCTAACGGCGACGGCTGGCTCGCCACGCTCGACTCGGCCCTCGGGACCGTCACCGACATCGTGCAGCGGGCCCGCGACCTGGCGCTCCAGGGAGCCTCCGACACCACCTCGCCGGAGGCGCGGGAGGCGATCGCGCAGGAGCTGGGCGAGCTCCGCGACGAGCTGCTGCGCCAGTCCGGCACCACCTACCTGGGCCGCACCGTCTTCGCCGGCACCTCGGACGAGGGCGTGGCCTTCCGGGACGACTACTCGTACACCGGCACCCCCGGGTCCGGCGTCGAGCGCCGGGTGGGCGCCGACACCACCGTCCGGGTGGACGCCGACGGGGCCGCCGTCTTCGGCGAGGGCGCCGGCTCGGTCTTCGCCCTCCTCGACACCATGGCGGCGGACCTGCGGGCCGGGACCTGGAGCGGCGACCACGTGGCCGCCGTCGACGCGCGCCTCGACGCGGTGCTCGCCCAGCACACGACGGTGGGCGCCCGGCAGAACACGCTCGAGCGGGCCGCCGACACCAACCTCGGCGTGCGCACCGGGCTCGAGTCGCGCCGCGCCGCCATCGAGGACGTCGACATCGCCGAGCTCGCCATCGACCTGCAGCTCAAGCAGGTCGCCTACCAGGCGACGCTGAACATCGGTGCCAGCGTCCTCCAGCCGACCCTCATGGACTACCTGCGATGACCACCCTCACCTTCCTGACCCCGCTCCCCGGCCTCGGCGCCCGTCTGTTCGAGCTCGTCACCGAGCCCGCCGACGGCGTCTACACCCTGGTGGCGCTCGACGCGCCCGGCGTGCAGGTGCTCGCCCTCGATCCCGCGCTGTGGGTGCCCGACTTCGCGCCGGCCGTGCCCGTCGCGGACCTCGCGCGCCTCGGCCTGGACCCGGCGGACCGGAGCGCACCAGAGTCCGTGGGGCCTCTCGAACCCGTCGTGCTCGTCGTCGCGAGCGCGCGCGACGGCGCCCTCACCGTCAACCTCATGGCCCCGCTGCTCGTGCACCCGGTCACCGGCGCCGCCGTGCAGACCATCCTCGAGGGCCAGGGGCTGGACCTGCGGCGCACCCTCGTCCCCGCCTGACCCCGCGAGGTAGTCCGAGCCCCCGCGAGGTAGTCCGAGCCCCCGCGAGGTAGTCCGAGCCTGCGCGAGGTAGTACGGGACGGGTCCTGCCTCGGCGGTCACGGAAGAACGGCTCGCCTCGTGGACG
>NZ_JBHVBO010000236.1:0-5384 GCF_042668085.1 Isoptericola sp. NPDC057391
AAACAGGGCCACGATCACACCCACAACGCTCCCCGTCGGGCTCGGGGCGGAAGAGGCGCTCGTGCGCGAGCTCCGCGAGCGCCTTGGCGGCCAGGTGTCGGTGGGCGTGCTCGGCGAGGTCGGGGCGCAGGTGCGGCGCGAGGCCCGGGCCGGCGGCCTCGCCCGGCCCGGCGAGCGCGCCGAGCGGGGAGGCCGCGAAGTCCTGGCGTGTGCACACGCTCAGGGCCGCGCGCTTGGTGTGCCCGCCCTCGTCCAGCTCGACCTCGCGCAGCACGCGGAACCCGGCGGCCGCGTTCTTCGCGGCGATCGCGCGGTTGCGCACGTCCGGCTCGACGACGACGCGCGCGGCGTCGAGCCCTTCGCGCGCCAGGCAGAAGCGCACGACCGCGGCCATCACCGCGTCGGTGAGCCCCGGCGCGCGGTCGGCCGGGTCGGCGGGCGGGGGCGCCACGAGCAGGTGCATGCCGACGTCCCCGGGTGCGGCGTCGTGCACGCCGACGAGCAGGACGCGGGCGGGGTCGTAGGTCTCCGCGTAGAACGCGGGCGCTCCGTCGACCCGCCCGAGCCAGCCGTCCTGGTCCTGATGGTCGGCGACGTCGGCGAGGTAGTCGCGGACCTCCGCGACGCCCAGGTGCCCCATCCGCCAGAACGTGGAGGCCGGGTGGGTCAGCCACCCGTGCACGGTCGCGGCGTCGCGCGCCGGGTCGACCGGCTCGAGGGTGACGGCATCCGCGGAGGTCCGGGCCGCGTCGGCGCCCCCGACGGCACGGGCAGCACGGGGGTCGGCGACGGCGGTCATCAGGCCACCTCCCGCTCGGCCGCTGCGGGTTCCGGCGGCGACCAGGCCGCCGACGGCGCGCCGTCGGGCCGGCCACCCGGCAGCCCGAACGTCTGGAACGCGATCCGCCGCTCGATCGCGTACGGCTCGCGGCCGGTGACCTGCGCCAGGATGACCGAGTTCCGCCACGCGGCGAAGCCCAGGTCGGGGGCGGTGACGCCGTGGGTGTGCGCCTCCGTGCCGCCCACGTGCAGGCGGCCGCCCGCGCCCGCGGTGTAGTCGCGGGCCACGTCCACCCGGCCCAGCTCGTCGAGGTCCACCAGGCCGGGCGCCACGAACGCGGGCACGCCCGAGCCGTACCCGGTCGCGCCGACGACGGCGCGCGTGCGGTGCTCCGCGGTGGTGCCGAGCTGGCCGTGCCGCAGGGTGAGCACGTACTCCCCCGTGCCGTCGGCTCCGGCCGTCGGCTCGAACCGCGCCGCGACCACCTCCGTGTCCGAAAGGAGCGTCGTCGGCACCTCCCGCCCGAGGGCGGACTTGCGGTACAGCGCGTCGTAGATGTCGTCCACCAGGTCGCCGCTGATCCCCTTGTAGAGCGCTCGCTGCTCGCGGCCGAGGATCTCGCGCAGCTCGGTGGGCAGCGCCCGGTAGTGGTCGGTGTACTCCGGCGACGTCATCTCCAGCGTGAGCTTCGTGTACTCCATCGGGAAGAACCGCGGCGAGCGAGTCACCCAGTCGACGCGGTGCGCGTCGGGCGACGCGTCCTCGAGCAGGTCGCGGTACACCTCGGCGGCCGACTGCCCCGACCCGACGACGGTCACGGCGCCGGTCGCGGCGAGCGCGTCGCGGTGCGGCAGGTAGTCGGCGCTGTGCACGACCGGACCGGCGCTCGGGTGCCGGGCGGCCTCCGTGGCGAGGGCGGCGAGCGGCCCGGGGAGCTGCGGCGTCGTGCCGACACCGAGGACGACGTGGCGCGCCCGGTACGTCTCCGGCGTCCCGTCGGCGAGCCGAGCGGTCACCACCAGATCCCCGGACTCCTCGTCGCGGTCGACCGCGACGACGTCGCGGCCCCAGCGCAGGGTGTCGAGCCGGTCGGCCGCCCAGCGGCAGTACGCGTCGTACTCGGCGCGCAGCGGGTAGAACGACTCGCGGATGTAGAAGGGGTACAGCCGGCCCGTCTCCTTGAGGAACGCGAGGAACGAGAACGGCGACGTCGGGTCCGCCATCGTCACCAGGTCGGCCAGGAACGGCACCTGGATCGTCGACCCCTCGAGCATCATGCCCGGGTGCCAGGAGAACCCGTCACGCCGGTCGAGGAACACCGCGTCGACGTCGTCGAGCGGGTCGGCGAGCGCCGCGAGACCCAGGTTGAACGGGCCGACGCCGACGCCGAGCAGGTCGTAGGTGCGGGTCATCGGGCGACCTCCTCGAGGGCGGGGTCGGCGGGCACGGCGGACGCGCGGGGCAGGCGCGGGTGGACGCCCCGGCACGGGGGCGCGTCCAGGTCGAGCAGCTCCTCGCCGGCGAGCAGCCCGTGCGCCGTGGCGCGGACCAGGTCGAGCACGCCGCGGACGTCGTCGAGCGTCGCGTCCGGGTTGAGGAGCGTGAGCTTGAGGCACGGGCGCCCGTCGACCACCGTCTTCGCGACGAGCGCGCGGCCGGAGTCGAACAGCACGCGCCGCACCCGCGGCACGAGGGCGTCCGCCTGGGCGTCGTCGACGCCGGCGGGCTGGTAGCGGAACAGCACGGTGGACAGGTCCGTCGGGGCGAGGAGCCGCAGCTCCGGGTCGTCGGCGAGGTCCGCGTGCACGGCGGCCGCGAGGTCGCAGACGGCGTCGACCATCGCGCCGATCCCGTCGGCGCCCACGGCGCGGAGGGTGGCCCACAGCTTGAGCGCGTCGAACCGGCGCGTGGTCTGCAGCGACCGGTCGACGAGGTTGAGGTCGGGGTTCGGCTCCCCCGCCTCCTCGGCGGGGTTGAGGTAGTCCGCGTGCCACGCGGCGCGCGCGAGGTCGGCGGCCTCGCGGACCAGGAGCGCGCTGGAGGAGACCGGCTGGAAGAACGTCTTGTGGAAGTCGACCGTGACGCTGCGGGCCCGCTCGACGCCGTCGAGCAGGTGGCGGCGGCGCGGCGAGACCAGCAGGCCGCCGCCGTACGCGGCGTCGACGTGCAGCCAGGTGCCGACCGCGTCGCACAGGTCGGCGACCGGGGCGATCGGGTCGACGCAGCCGCGGTCGGTGGTCCCCGCCGTGACGACGACGGCCATGACCACGTCGCCCGCGCGCTCGACGTCGACCAGGGCGCGAGCGAGCGCGCCGGGGTCGAGGCGGCCGTCGGCGTCGGTGCCGACGCCGATCACGGCGTCGTCGTCGAGGCCGAGCAGCAGCGCGGAGCGCGCCACGCTGAAGTGCCCGGCGGCCGTGGCCAGCACACGCAGGCGCCCGAGGCGCTCGCGCCGCGCCGCGCCGCCGAGCCGGGCGCCGTCGGGCCCGGTGAGCGCGGCCTCGCGCGCGAGGTGCAGCGCCTGCAGGTTGGACTGCGTGCCGCCCGAGGTGAAGACACCGTCGCTCCCGGCCGGGAAGCCGATGCGGTCGGCGGTCCAGGCGACGAGGCGCTGCTCCATGAGGGTCGCGACCGTCGACTGGTCGTAGGTGTCGACCGACGTGTTGATCGCGGCCAGCATCGCCTCCGCGCCCACGGCGGGGAGCGCCACGGGGCAGTTGAGGTGCGCGGCGTACCCGGGGTGGTGGAACCAGACGGCGTGCGAGGCGTAGAGGTCGGCGCTCTCGCGCAGCGCGTCGCGCGTCCCGACCGGCGGCCCGTCGAGGTCGACGGCGTCGACCAGGGCCTGCAGCTCGCGGCGGCTGGCGCCGCAGAACGGCTGCCGGGCGGTCTCGACGCGGGCGGCCACGTCGTCCACGACGGCGTGCAGCGCGCCGGCGTAGTCGGCCGCGGTCGCGGCTCCGAGCAGGGCGGAGGGCATCGTCACGAGGCTCCTTCGAGGTTGGGTAAGGCGAGCCTCGCCTAACCTAGAGCCGGGCCGGGCGTCTGCCAACCGGAGCGACACAGATCACACCGACCGTCGGCGTCGGCCCGATCGTGCGCAAACTCGTGACACGGACCCCAGGATCTGGGAAAGTCTTCGCCATCAGGGCGGTGGGGACCGTCCACCGCCCCCGCCTGCGGGAGGATCCATGAGAACCATGGCGCGAGGCACGGCACGAAGGAGCTGGATGCGAGCGACGACGGCGGCACTGGCGGCGGGGGCGGTGATCGCGCCGACCGCGGGCGCGGCCGGCGCCGCGGACGACCCGGAGCCGACCGGCAACAAGATCACCACCACCCACTGGCAGGGCATCGACGACCTGCGGCAGGGCGAGTGGGAGAACCTGCGCCCCGGGGCGCACGGCACGCTCGGCGTCCGCGACGCCGGCGGACCCACCACCGAGTACACCGACCCGTTCGGCGACGGGAAGCCCGTCGCGTACGAGACGGGCACGTGGACGTCACCGGTCGTCGAGACCGGGTACGCCGTCGACGAGTCGCTCACGTCGTGGAACGCCACCACCCCGACCGGCACGTGGGTCGAGGTCGAGTTCCGCGGGCGCAAGGCCGACGGCGCGTGGACCAAGTGGTTCGTCATGGGGCGCTGGGCCTCCGGCGACGACTTCCAGCCCGCCGACGGCAGCGTGGGCGACATCCACCGCACCTCCGTGGACGGCCAGAACGACGACGACGCGTACCTGTTCACCGACACGTACGTCGCCAAGTCGGGGCACGAGCCCGAGGCGTTCCAGACCCGGGTCACGCTCTACCGCCCGGCCGGGTCGACGGCGACCCCGCGCCTGGCGGGCGTGACGACGATGACCAACGAGTACCTGCCCGACAGCGCCTACCCGGGCACGAGCGACTTCACGCTCGGGCGTGCGGTGGAGCTGGACGTGCCCGGCTACTCGCAGCTGATCCACATCGGCGAGTACCCCGAGTTCGGCGGCGGTGGGCAGGTCTGGTGCTCCCCGACGTCGACCACGATGATCCAGTACTCCTACGGGAAGAAGCACCGGGTGCCGGCGTCGGAGCTCGCGGACGTCGTCGCGCCGAACGGCGACCCGCAGGTCGCCTACGCCGCCATCAACACGTGGGACTACACCTACGAGGGATCGGGCAACTGGCCGTTCAACACGGCCTACGCGCACCGGTTCGGGCTGGAGTCGTTCGTCACCCGGCTGCGGTCGCTGGCCGAGGCCGAGCGGTTCGTGGCGGCGGGCATCCCGCTGGTCGTGTCGATCAACTTCGCCGAGGAGGAGATGCCCGAGGCCGGCTACGGCACCGACGGCCACCTCGTCACGATCGTCGGCTTCACCGCCGACGGCGACCCGGTCATCAACGACCCCAACAAGGCGACCGACGCCGACGTGCGCAACGTCTACACCCGCGAGAACTTCGAGCGCGTGTGGCAGACGTCCACCGACGGCATCGCCTACGTCATCCACCCGCACCAGGTGAAGCTGCCCCGCAACGTCCCCGGGGCCACGCCCAACTGGTGACCGTCCCCGCGAGATAGAGAACCCTTCGCGCCGAGATAGAGAAGCTCGTTCTCTATCTC
>NZ_JBHVBO010000237.1:0-5346 GCF_042668085.1 Isoptericola sp. NPDC057391
GATCAGGAGTAGACGGAGCCGAGGAGGCCGGCGAGCACGCCGCCCACGAGCGGGCCGGCGACGGGCACCCAGGAGTACGCCCAGTCGCTGGAGCCCTTGCCCTTGATGGGCAGGAACGCGTGCGCGATGCGGGGTCCGAGGTCTCGGGCCGGGTTGATGGCGTACCCGGTCGGGCCACCGAGGCTGGCGCCGATCGCGACCACGATGAGCGCGACGGCGAGCGGCCCGAGCCCGGACGGCGTCTTGCCCGAGACGACGACGAAGAACACCAGCACGAAGGTCGCGATGACCTCGGTGACGAAGTTCCAGCCGTAGGAGCGCAGCTCCGGCCCGGTCGAGAACACCGCGAGCTTGGTGGCGCCGGGCGCCTCCTGGTCGAAGTGCTTCTTGTACACGATGAAGGCGAGCACCGCGCCGATGATGGCGCCGATCATCTCCGCCGCGAAGTAGATGAACATGTTGCTCACGGTCGGTTCGATCGTGGCGGTGACCCGCCCCTCCGGGCCGGTGAGCGTCGCGAACGGCTGCTGCGCCGAGTAGAGGCCGATCGTCACGGCCGGGTTGAGGTGCGCGCCGGACTTGTAGGCGGTGAAGACACCCGCGAAGACCGCGAGGCCCCACCCGAAGTTGACGAGCAGCCAGCCGCCCTCGAAGCCCTTCGTCCTCGGGAGCACGACGTTGGCGACGACGCCCGCGCCCAGCAGGATCAGCGTCGCGGTCCCGAGGATCTCGGACCAGAACGCCTGCATGATCAATGAGTCCATCGTCGGATCTCTTTCTCTTGAGGGACCACGTTGTCCTCTCCGGGATCGGAGAGAGCCCGCGACGGGCGGAGCCCTGCGGGAGACCGGCCGGACGTCCGGCCGGGGTCGGATCAGCCCCGCAGGGGCTGCATGGCGGCGACGTCGGTGGCACGGAGGCGTGCGGCCTCCGCGCTGGCGTCGTCGGGCTCGTTCTCCGCCGCGTCCTCGGCCTGGGCGCGGGCGGTGTAGGCGTCGATCTCGGCCTGCTTGGTCGCGTCGTCCCAGCCGAGCAGGGGCGCCGCGACGTCGGCGATCTCGGGCAGCGCGGCCAGGCCGCGGTCCGCGACCTCGTACACGAGGCGGGTGCGGTGCAGCAGCAGGTCCTCGAGGTGCAGCGCGCCCTCGTGGCTGACGCCGAAGTGGATCTCGGCGCGCAGGTACGCGGGGGCGTGCTCGAGCGGGCGGGCGAGCGACGGGTCCTGCTCGCACAGCTCGACGAGGTGCCGCAGCTGCGACCCGTAGCGGTGCAGCAGGTGGTCGACCATGGGGGGCTTCCAGCCGTACTTCGCCGCCCAGGTGCGGGCGAGGCGACGGGTGGCCTGCAGCCCGACGGCGCCCAGCAGCGGGATCTGGTGCGTGATCGACGGGAGCGCGGCGGCGCGCTGGCCGATGGCGAAGTCCACGGCGTCCTTCGCCATCACGCGGTAGGTCGTGAGCTTGCCGCCGGCGATGACGGTGAGGCCGGGCACCGGGCTGGCGACGGTGTGCTCGCGCGACACCTTGGCGGAGCTGGTGCCCTCCTTGGTGCCGGGCTGCAGCAGCGGCCGCAGGCCCGCGTAGGTCCCGATGATGTCGTCGCGGGAGAGCGGGTGGGCCAGCACCGCGTTGGCGTGGTCCAGGATGTAGTCGATGTCCTGCGCGGTGGCGACCGGGTGGGTCGGGTCCTGGGTCCAGGGGGTGTCGGTGGTGCCGACCACCCAGTACCGGGACCACGGGATGACGAACAGCACCGACTTCTCGGTCTGCAGGATCAGGCCGACCGTGCCCTTGATGCGCTCGCGGGGGACCACGATGTGCACGCCCTTGGAGGCCAGCACGCGCAGGCCGCCGGTGTCGCCGGCCAGCGCCTCGGTGTCCTCCGTCCACACGCCGGTGGCGTTGATGACGTGCCGGGCGCGCACGGTGATCTCCTCGCCGCTCTCAAGGTCCACCAGGACGGCGCCGTTCACCGCGCCCGTGGCGCCCTTGGTGAGCGCCACGACCTGCGTGCGCGACGCCGCGTGCGCGCCGTAGCTGACGGCGGTGCGGACGAGCGTGGACACGAGCCGGGCGTCGTCGACCGACGCGTCCCAGTACTGCACGGCGCCGATGGCGGCGTCGTGCGCGAGGTCGGGGAACTTGGTCTCCATCCGGCGTCGCGACAGGTGCCGGTGCAGCGGCATGGCGCGGCGTCCCGGGGCGAGGGACGCGAGCGTGTCGTAGAGCGCGATGCCGGCGCCGACGTACGCGCGCTCCCAGAGCCGGTGCTCCAGCGGGTACAGGAAGGGCACCGGCTTGACGAGGTGCGGGGCGATGTCCTTGAGCAGGAGGTCGCGCTCGGTGAGCGCCTCCTTGACGAGGTGGAAGTCGAGCATCTGCAGGTAGCGCAGACCGCCGTGCACCAGCTTGCTGCTGCGGCTGGACGTGCCCGACGCCCAGTCCTGCGCCTCGACGATCGCGGTCGACAGGCCGCGGGTGGCGGCGTCGAGCGCGATGCCGGCGCCGGTGACCCCGCCGCCGACGACGAGCACGTCGAGCTCGCCGCTGGGGGTGTGGGAGCCCTTGAGCGCGGCGAGGGCCTGGGTGCGTGACTCGGCTGTGAGCCGGGTGGAGGCCATCGTGGTTCCTTCCGATCGACGACGGTCCCAGGTCAGCACCGCCAGCACGTCCGCGCAACCTGGGTGCACAAACGTGCACCTGGTGCATGCTGGGGGGATGGCGAGCTACCGGGAACGCGACGTGGTCATGGCCGCGACGATGTACTACCTGCAGGACATGAAGATGGAGACGATCGCGCGACACCTGCGCACGTCCCGCTCCACCGTGTCCCGGCTGATCAAGCGCGCGCGGGACACCGGCGTCGTCGAGATCACGCTGCGCCCCGGCCCGTCGCGGGCGCCCGGCCTCGGCCAGCAGATCGCCGAGCGGTACGGCATCGACGCGTACGTGGTGCCCGTCTCGGACTCCGCCAGCGACGACGACCGGCTGCAGCAGGTCTCCATCACCACCGCGCGGCTGCTGGCGCGCTGGTTCGACTCCGACATGGTGCTCGGCGTGGCGTGGGGCACCACCCTCGCCGCGATCACCGAGCACCTGCCCCACAAGCCGACCCGCGGGTCCGCCGTCGTGCAGCTCAACGGCGCGGCCAACACGCGGACCTCGGGCATGAGCTACGCGGGGGACCTGATCTCGGGGTTCGGCACCGCCTTCGACGCGTCCGTCCACTACTTCCCCGTGCCGGCGTTCTTCGACTTCGCCGAGACCAAGGCCGCGATGTGGCGGGAGCGTTCCGTGCGCCGCGTGCTCGACGTCCAGGGCCGCGCCGACATCGCCCTGTTCTCCGTGGGTGCCCTCACCGGGGGCGTGCCCTCGCACGTGTACTCCGCCGGGTACCTCGACCCCGACGACGTCGCCCTGCTGGACGCCGAGGGGGTCGTGGGCGACGTCTGCACCGTCTTCGTCCGCGCCGACGGCACCTACCGCGACATCTCCCTCAACGCCCGCGCCACCGGGCCCGCGCCCGCCGAGCTGCGCCGCATCCCGCGGCGGCTGTGCGCCGTCGCGGGCGGCAACAAGGTGGCGCCCCTGCGGGCGGCGCTCGCGGCCGGCGTCGTCACCGACCTCGTGATCGACGAGGTCACGGCCGCCGCGCTCGTGGAGGAACCGTGAACGTCCGTGCACCGGGATGCCCGCGCCGGGAGGGGGACCCGCTCGTAGAGTGACGGCGTGCTTCCGGAACCGCCCGGGGACCGCCGGCCCCAGGACCACGGCGCGTCGTTCGCCGTCCGCTCCGCCCTGCCGGCGGACATGCGCGCCGTGCGCCGCCTCGTGGAGCCGTACGCCGAGCGGCGCATCCTGCTGGCCAAGGAGATGGTCGGCTACTACGAGGCCGTCCAGGAGTTCCTCGTGGCCGCCGACGTCGACGGGGGCGTCGTGGGGTGCGGCGCGCTGCACGTCATGTGGGACGACCTCGCCGAGGTGCGCACCCTCGCCGCCGACCCGGCGTGGCGCGGCCGCGGCGTGGGGCACGCGCTCGTCGAGGGCCTCGTCGAGCGGGCGCGCCGGCTCGGGCTGCGCCGGGTGTTCTGCCTGACCTTCGAGGTCGGCTTCTTCCGCACCCACGGATTCCGCGAGATCGACGGCACGCCGGTGGACGCCGAGGTGTACGCCGAGCTGCTGCGCTCCCACGACGACGGCGTCGCCGAGTTCCTCGACCTGGCGCGCGTGAAGCCCAACACCCTCGGCAACACCCGGATGCTGCTCGAGCTCTGATCACCGTTGTGGGTGCGCCGGTGGCCCCGAGATCGGTGAGAAGAGGGCCACGATCCCACCCGCAACGGTGGGGGGCCATCAGGCGGGCAGGTGGTAGCGGCCGGTTTCGTCCTGCTCGACGAGCCCGTCCTCGACGAGGCCGCCGAGGCAGCGGTCGACCTGGGCCTGGTCGGGGCCGGAGTCGGCGAGCAGGGCGCGGGGCACGGGCTCGACGGCGGCGCGCAGCGCGGCCATGACGCGCCCGCGCACCTGGCGGTCGGTGCCGTGCCAGGCCTGGGTGCGACGACGGTGGGCGTGCGCGTCGGGCGGGTGGCCGGCGGCGCGCCAGGCGCACAGGTCCGCCACCGGGCACGCGCCGCAGCGCGGCGCCCGGGCGGTGCACACGAGCGCGCCGAGCTCCATCGACGCCGCCGCCCAGCGCGCGGCGGTGGCGTCGTCGTCGGGCACGACGCCCGCGGCGAGGTCGCGCTCCGCGGCCGTGGGGGAGGGCGATCCGAGCGCGGTGCCGGCGAGCGTGCGGGACAGGACGCGCCGCACGTTGGTGTCGACGACGACGGACCGGCGTCCGAATGCGAACGCGCGCACCGCGGCCGCCGTGTACTCGCCGATCCCGGGCAGGGCGCGCAGCGCCTCCTCGTCGTCGGGGACCACGCCGTCGTGCCGCTCGACGATCGCGACGGCGCACTGCTGCAGGCGCAGCGCACGCCGCGGGTAGCCGAGCCGGTCCCACGCCCGCAGGACGTCGGCCGTCGGCGCGGCGGCGAGGTCGGCGGGCGTCGGCCACCGGTCCAGCCAGGCCCGCCACACCGGCTCGACCCGCACCACCGGCGTCTGCTGCAGCATCACCTCGCTGACGAGCACGCCCCACGGCGTGCGGTCCGGGCGCCGCCACGGCAGGTCGCGCGCGGCGTCGTCGAACCACGCGACCGTGCGCGCGACGAGCGCGGCCGGGATGTCCGGGGTTCCCGGCGCGGGCGTCGTCGGGCGGAGCGGGGCGGGGCTGACGGGCACGGCGCCCATTCTCACCCACGAGCTGTCAGGCCCACGGCGGGGGTATAGCCCGCCGTGGGCC
>NZ_JBHVBO010000238.1:0-5341 GCF_042668085.1 Isoptericola sp. NPDC057391
CCGCGAGCCCCTCGGCGCCGTCGTCGGCGCCGGGCAGCAGCAGGCGCGCGCAGAGCAGCTCGAGGTGCAGCCGGGGCGAGGTGGCGCCGGTCATCTCGGTGAGCGCGGCGTTGACGAGGTCCGCGGCGCGCGACAGCTCGGAGACCCCGAGACGGCCCGCCTGGACACGCATCCGCTCGAGCTGGTCGGCGGGCAGCCCGCGCAGCACGGCCTCCGCGGCGTCGCCGGAGACGGCGATGACGATGAGGTCGCGCAGCCGCTCGAGGACGTCCTCGACGAACCGCCGCGGCTCGTGCCCGGTGGCGATCACCTGGTCGACCACGCGGAAGATCGAGGCGCCGTCGCGCGCGGCGAGGGCGTCGACGACGTCGTCGAGCAGGGTGGCGTGCGTGAACCCGAGCAGCCCGACGGCGGTGTCGTACTCGACCACGCCGTCGGTGGCGCCCGCGATGAGCTGGTCGAGCACGGAGAGGCTGTCGCGCACGGACCCGCCGCCCGCGCGGGTCACCAGCGGCACCACGCCACCGCCCAGCTCGATTCCCTCGGCGGCGGTGAGCTGCTCGAGGTACGGGCCGAGCACGTCCGGCGGCACGAGCCGGAACGGGTAGTGGTGGGTGCGCGACCGGATGGTGCCGATCACCTTGTCGGGCTCCGTCGTCGCGAAGACGAACTTCACGTGCGGCGGCGGCTCCTCGACGATCTTGAGCAGGGCGTTGAAGCCCTGCGGCGTCACCATGTGCGCCTCGTCGAGGATGAAGATCTTGTACCGGTCGCGGGCGGGCGCGAACGTGGCGCGCTCGCGCAGGTCGCGGGCGTCGTCGACGCCGTTGTGGCTGGCCGCGTCGATCTCGACGACGTCGAGCGAGCCGGGGCCGCCGCGCGCCAGCTCGACGCACGACGGGCACTCGCCGCACGGGGTGTCGAGCGGGCTGTCCGGGGTATTGCGCGCGCAGTTGAGCGTGCGCGCGAGGATGCGGGCGGACGTCGTCTTGCCGCAGCCGCGCGGGCCGGAGAACAGGTAGGCGTGGTTGACGCGCCCGCTGCGCAGGGCCTGCATGAGCGGTGCGGTGACGTGCTCCTGGCCGATCACCTCGGCGAACGTCTCGGGCCGGTAGCGGCGATACAGGGCTGTCGTCACCCCGCCAACCCTAGACGCCGCAGCCGACAGCGACGAGGCCGCTGCACAGGCCGAAAAAGTGAGCGACTCACATTCGGTCGTACCATCGAAGCGTGACCTCGACCGCGCCCTCCCTCACCACACCACGCGCCGCGCGCACCCGCGCCCGCATCGTCGATGCCGCGCTCGACCTCTTCGAGCGGCAGGGCTACGACGCGACCACCACGACGCAGGTCGCCGCCGCCGCGGGCGTCACGCAGATGACGTTCTTCCGCCACTTCGCGACCAAGGACGCCGTCGTGGTCAGCGACCCCTACGACCCGCTGATCGCGGAGGCCGTGGGCGCACAGCCCCGAGACCTGCCGCCGCTGACGCGAGTGCGGCGCGGCATGCTCGCCGCACTCGGCGACGTGGCGCCCGCCGACGACACCACGGCGCTCCGGCGGATCGCCGTGGTCGCCGCGAACCCGCGCCTGCGCGCCGCCGTCGTCCTCGCGACCACCGCGACCGAGCGCGCGATCGCGGACCGCCTCGTCGCAGACGGCGTCCCGCGCCTCGACGCGACCGTCGCGGCCGCGGCGTGCCTCGGCGCCTGCACCGCCGCGCTGCTCGCGCGCACCGACGCGACGGCGCCGCTCGCCGACACGGTCACCCGCGCGCTGGAGGTACTCGATGCCTGACGCCCTGCTGCTGGACGACGTCCGGCACACGTTCGGCGGCCGCCACGACCCGCGCGATGCCCTGTCGGGCATGTCCCTGGCCGTGGCCCCAGGCGAGGTGGTCGCGATGATCGGCCTCAACGGCGCCGGCAAGACGACGGCACTGCGCGTGCTCACGGGGCGCCTGCGCCCGGCCGCGGGCGCCGCCCGGGTGCTCGGTCATGACCCGGCACGGCTCCCGATCGAGGCCGCCCGACGGTTCGGCCACGTCGTGGGCGCGCCCCTCGTGGACCCCGCCCTGACCGTCGACGAGAACCTCCGGGTCGCGGCCCTGCTGCACGGGGTCGCGCGCGACGCGGCCGAGGGTGCGGCGGTCGCGGTCGCGGACCGGCTCGACCTCACCGCATGGGCCCACGCTCGCGCCCGCACGCTCTCCCTGGGCAACGCCCAGCGGCTCGGGGTGGCCTGCGCCGTCGTGCACTCGCCCGGCGTGCTCGTCCTCGACGAGCCCACGTCGGCGCTCGACCCGCGCGGCGTCGTGCTCGCGCGCGAGCTGGTGCGGGAGCGGGCGTCCGCCGGCGCCGCCGTCCTCGTCTCCAGCCACCACCTCGATGAGGTGGCACGCGTCGCCGACCGCGTGCTCGTCGTGCACGGCGGCTGCGTCGTCGGGGCCCTCGACCCGGGCGGGACCGAGCTCGAGCGACGGTTCTTCGACCTGGTCCTCGCCGCCGACACGGCGGCCGGCGCCGGCATCGCGAGGGGCGCCGCATGAGCGCACTGCGCACCGCGCTGCGGACCGAGGTCCTCGCCTGGCGCCGCTCCACCGTCCAGCGCCTCGCGACGCCGCTGCTGATCGGCCTGGTGCCGCTCGCATCGGTCGGGATGACGGCGCTCGCGCGGTCCGGCGCCGTCGACGGCGCAGGCGCGGCCAAGCTGGCCGACTACGCCGCCGGCGACCTCGCGACGACGCACCTCGTCGTGGCCGGCCAGATCCTCTCGGTCGCCGTCCTCATGGCCGGCGGGTTCGCGGTCGCGGCGACCTTCGGCCAGCCGCTCGCCGACGGCCGCGCGGGCGCGTGGTTCGGCCTCGCGACGCCGCGTGGCACGCTGGCGCTCGCCCGCGTGCTCGTCGTGCTCGGCTGGGTCGGTGCGTGCGTGGTCGCCGCGGTGGCGATGACCGCCGGGGCGTCGGCCGTGACGGCCGCGTCCGTGTCCGCGCCGTTCGGACCCTCGGCGTGGGCGACGGCGGGACGTGCGCTCGCGGCCGGCCTGCTCGGCGCCGGCCTGGCGCTGCCGTTCGCCGCCGTCGCCACCGCGACGCGCAGCGCGCTCGCCACCGTCGCGGTGCTGGTCGGCGTCGTCGCGCTGACCCAGGTCGTCGTGCTGGTCGGGGCGGGCGCCTGGTTCCCCTACGCCGTCCCGTCCCTGTGGACGGGCACGGGCGGCCCGGCTGCGGCGGCCGCCGTCGGCGGCGTCGCACTCGTGCTGACCGCGGCCGTCGCTCCCGCCGCCGCGGCACTCGTCGTCGCGCAGTGGCGTCGGCTGACCGACGTGTGACCACCCCGCGCCGGATACCGGCTCCGGGCTGACGACGTCGTGCCTGGCGTCAGCGGTGCAGCACCTTGCGCGCCAGACGGTTCCCCACCCACTGCACGACCTGCACGATCACGATGATCACCGCGACGGTCACCAGCACGACCATCCAGTTGTAGCGCTGGTAGCCGTACCGCAGGGCGAAGTCACCGAGGCCACCGCCGCCGATGAGGCCGGCGATCGCGGACATGTCGAGCACCGCGATGAAGAGGAACGTGTAGCCGAGGATCAGCGGGGCGAGCGCCTCGGGCACGAGGACGGTCGTGATGATGCGCCACGACGACGCCCCCATCGCGCGGGCCGCCTCGACGACGCCGGGGTCGATGCCGACGAGGTTCTGCTCCACGATGCGCGACGTGCCGAACGCCGTCATCACCGACAGCGGGAAGATGAACGCCTCCGTGCCGAGCGTCGTCCCCACGACCTGCAGCGTCACCGGCCCGAGCAGCGTCACGAAGATGATGAACGGGATCGGGCGCACGATGTTGACGACCACGTTGAGGACGCCGAACACCGCCTTGTTCGCGAGCAGGTTGCCGGGCCGGGTCACGTAGAGCGCGAGCCCCAGCGCCAGGCCGGCGATGCCGCCGGTGAGCAGCGCGATGGTGACCATCTGCAGGGTCTGGCCGAACGCCTCCCACAGCAGCGGCCACAGGGTGGACCAGTCGCGGTTCATCGGTCGCCCCCTTCGGTGAGCAGGGATCGCGGATCGTCGGCCGGCCGCGCGGCGGTACCCAGGTCGACGACGTCGGCGCGCTCGCGCAGCGCGGCGAGGAAGGTCGTGATGCGGTCGTCGGGCGCGACGAGCTCGACGGTGAGCGAGCCGAACGGCCGCTGGCCGACCTCGCTGATGCCGCCGAAGACGACGGAGCCGTCCACCTCGTGCTCGCGCAGCAGGCGGAAGAGGTCGGTGCCGGAGCTCGCGCCCTCCCGCACGCCGACGGTGACGAGGCGGCCGGGGTGGCGCTCGCGCAAGCGGGCGAGGGCGTCTGGCGAGGGCCGGTCGTGCATGGACGTGCCGACGAACCGCTGGGCGGCGTCGGCGCTGGGGGCGGAGAAGACGTCGTACACGTCCCCGACCTCGACCACCTTGCCGTGCTCCATGACGGCGACGCGGTCGCACAGGGACCGCACGACGTCCATCTCGTGCGTGATGACGACGATGGTGAGGCCGAGCTCGGCGTTGACGCGGCGCAGCAGCGCCAGCACGTCGCGGGTGGTCTCGGGGTCGAGGGCGGACGTCGCCTCGTCGGCGAGCAGGATGGTGGGCGACGTCGCGAGGGCGCGAGCGATGCCCACGCGCTGCTTCTGACCGCCGGAGAGCTGGCGCGGGTAGGCGCGCGCCTTGTCGGACAGCCCGACGAACTCAAGCAGCTCGGCCACGCGGGCCGCACGCTCCTCCTTGGGCCAGCGCGCCACCTTGAGCGGGTAGGCGACGTTGCCCGCGACGGTGCGCGAGCTCAGCAGGTTGAACTGCTGGAAGATCATGCCGATGCGCGCGCGGATGCCGCGGACCTTGCGCTCCGGCAGCCCGGTGAGGTCGGTGCCCTCGACGATCACGGACCCCGACGTGACGGTCTCCAGCGCGTTGACGAGCCGCACCAGCGTGGACTTGCCCGCGCCGGAGTAGCCGATGACGCCGAAGATCTCGCCAGCACGGACGGTCAGCGACACGTCGTCGACGGCGCGCACGGCCCGGTCGCCCTCGCCGAACGTCTTCGACACCCCGCGCAGCTCGATCGCCGGCGTCCCGGGGGCCGGTCCCGTCGCGTTGTCGCTCACGGTCTCGCTCACCTGTTCGTCCTCACTGGTCTGCTCGTCCTGCTCGACCCGGTCGCGGTGTCCATCGTGCCCAGCACGACGGCCGGGGGGCGGGGGCTGGGCCGGGCGGCCGGGCACTCGGAGGGGGAGGAAGCGTTGCGGTTGTGGGCGGCCTGGGCGGTCCGGCACGGCGTGACCAGCAACGGCGAGG
>NZ_JBHVBO010000239.1:0-5332 GCF_042668085.1 Isoptericola sp. NPDC057391
CGTCAGAGCACTCTGACGGGCCGCCGTCGCGCGTCGCGCCTGGGCCCCGGTGTCAGCCGACGAGGGACTCCAGCACCCTCGCGACGCGGCGGTCGCGGGTCTCGTCGCTCTTGGCGCCGTCCACGCTCAGCGCGTGCGCCTTCTGCCTGCTCGGCGACAGCTTCTCCCAGGCGGCGGTGGCCGTGCGGGTCTCGGCGTTGAACGGGACCAGGAAGCGCCCGCCCACCGGTGACACGGTGGCGGGGTACGTGTAGCCGTCGACCGTCACCACGACGGGGACCCGCCGGCCGCGCCCGAACGCCGCGACGACGTCGTCCGGCACGGGCAGGCCCACGGTGTTGCCACCGGTCGCGAGCAGGGTCGTCGTGAAGGTCTGGACCGTGGGTGCCTCGCTCATGCCGCCGCCGTGCGGGTCGGGCCCGCCGGTGCGGCCGGCCTCCCGTGCACGGTAGCGCCCGCTACGCCGACTCGCCCTCGACGAGCCGCGGCACGAAGATCTGGGGCTCGGCGGGCACGTCGGCCCCGCCGAGGACGTCGAGCAGCGTCGCGGTCGCGGCCGTGACCATCTCGACGACGGGCTGCAGCACCGTGGTCAGGCGCGGCGTCGTGCGCTCCGCGCCGAGGGCGTCGAAGCCCACCAGGGCGACGTCGTCGGGCACTCGCCGGCCGGACTCGCGCAGCACCTGCAGCGCGCCCGTGGCCATGAGGTCCGACGCCGCGAACACGCCGTCGACGTCGGGGTGCGTCGCGAGGATCCGCTCCATCGCGGCCGCGCCGCCCGCCACCGTGAAGTCGCCGTTCTCGACGGCGGTGGCGGGCAGCCCGGCGTCCTCGAGCGTGTGCTGCCACGCGTCGTGGCGGTCGACGGCCGCGGTCATGTCGAGAGGGCCGGTGATCGTGGCGACGCGGGTGCAGCCGCGGTCCACGAGGCGCTGGGTGGCGGTGCGCCCGCCCGCGGCGTTGTCGACGTCGACGAAGTGCAGGGACTCGGTGTCGAACGGCCGACCCACGAACACGGCGGGCAGGTGCGACCGCATCAGCTCGGGCTCGAGCTGGTCCTCCTTGTGGTGCGACGCCACGATGACGCCGTCCACGTGCCCCGACCGCAGGTACCGCGCGATGTGGCCCGGGGGCTCGCCCGGCCGGGCGAGCAGCAGCACGAGCTGCAGCTCCGTGCCGGTCAGCCCCTCGCTGACGCCGCGCAGCACGCCCGCGAGGAAGGGGTCGGTGAGGATGCGGGCGTCGGGCTCGGGCACCACGAGGGCGATCGAGTCCGTGCGCCGGGTGACCAGCGAGCGGGCCGCCCGGTTCGGGGCGTACCCGAGCCGGGCGACGGCGTCGTCGACGGCGGTCTGCGCCTCGGGCGAGACCCGGTCACCGCCGTTGATGGCGCGCGACGCCGTGGACCGCGAGACACCCGCGGCCCGGGCGACGTCGTCCAGCGTCGGGCTGGCGTGCTCGATGACCACGTGCGGAGACTACTCTGCGTCCGCGCCGTCGCGTGCCGGGACGACGCCCGTCCGGGCGACGTCGGCATACCACCGTCCGGAGGACTTCACGGTGCGCTCCTGCGTCTCGTAATCCACGTGCACCAGGCCGAAGCGCTTGGTGTAGCCGAGTGCCCACTCGAAGTTGTCCAGCAGCGACCAGGCGAAGTAGCCGCGCACGTCGGCGCCGGCGTCGATCGCGTCGCGGACGGCGCGCAGGTGCGCGTCGACGAACGCGAGGCGGTCCGGGTCGTCGACGCTCCCGTCGGCCTGCACGACGTCGGGGTACGCGGCGCCGTTCTCGGTGACGTACATCGAGGTGCCGCGGGGGCCCGTGTAGTCGCGCTGCAGGCGCGTCAGCAGACGGGTGAGGCCCTCCGGCTGCACCTCCCAGCCCATGTCCGTGAGGGGCAGGCCGCGGCTGTGGTGATAGATGCCGTCGGGCACGGGGTTGGGGGAGCGGGTCTCCCACACGGCCGCGTCGACGCGCTCGCCGCCGGGGTCGGCCGTGCCCGCGGGCGTCTCGCCGGCGTCGCCCTGCGGCCGGGCCGAGACGGCGCCGCCGTTGTAGTAGTTGACGCCGAGCACGTCGATCGGCGTGGAGATCACGTCGAGGTCGCCCTCGCGCACGACGTCGGCGAACCCGAGGTGCGCGACGTCGTCGAGCAGGTCCTGCGGGTAGGCGCCGCGCAGGATCGGGTCGAGGAAGATGCGGTTGAACATGCCGTCGTCGCGGCGCGCGACGTCGACGTCCGCCGGGTCCGTCGGGTCCACCGGGTCGGAGACGGTGAAGTTGAGCGTGAGGCCGAGCACGGCCTCCGGGTCCCGCTCGCGCAGCGCCCGCACGGCCTCCCCGTGGGCGAGCATGAGGTGGTGGGCCGCGGCGAGGCCGTCCGTGGGGGACTTGCGGCCGGGGGCGTGCGCACCGGCGGTGTAGCCGAGGAACGCCGAGCACCACGGCTCGTTGAGCGTCGTCCAGACCTGCACCCGGTCGCCGAGCGCCTCGTGCATGGTCACGGCGTAGTCGACGAAGCGGGCCGCGGTGTCCCGGTTCGGCCAGCCGCCCAGCTCCTCCAGCGCCTGGGGCAGGTCCCAGTGGTAGAGCGTCAGCCAGGGGACGAGGTCCGCGCCGAGCAGCTCGTCGACCAGGCGGGAGTAGAAGTCCAGCCCCTCCCGGTTGACCGTCTTGCCGTCGGGGACCACCCGGGCCCAGGACGTCGAGAACCGGTACGCGCCGAGGTTCAGGCGCCGCATGAGCGCCACGTCCTCGCGGTAGCGGTGGTAGTGGTCGTCCGCCACGGAGCCGTCGTCGCCGTTCACCACCGCACCGGGGATGCGGCAGAACGCGTCCCAGACCGAGTCCTCGCGGCCGCCCTCGGTGGACGCGCCCTCGATCTGGAAGGCGGCCGTGGCCGTGCCCCACAGGAAGCCGTCGGGGAACGTGACCGCCCCGGTGGCGTGCGGGGAGCTCGTGAGGGGGGTGCTGGGCGTGAACGGCACGGTCGTGCCGGGGGCCGCCCGGCGCGCGCCGGGGGTGGGGAGCGTCATGGATTCGGATCTTTCCATCGGTGGTGGGCCCACGCAGCCGCGCGACGGCGCGGCTGCGTGGGCGTGACGACAGGACGGGGCCGGCCGGGTCAGCCCTTGACGGCGCCGGCCATGATGCCTGCGACCAGCTGCTTGCCGACGAAGACGAAGATCACCAGCAGCGGCAGGGTCACGAGGAAGATGCCGCCCATCACGAGCGAGTAGTCGACGAAGAAGTTGGCCTGCAGCGACTGCACGACGAGGGGCAGGGTCGGGTTCTCGCTGTTCAGCACGATGGACGGCCAGAAGAAGTTGGTCCACTGCTGCACGAACGTGAACAGGCCCAGCATCGCCGCGGCCGGACGGGCCGCGGGCAGGGCGACCGACCAGAACGTGCGGATCATGGACGCGCCGTCCACGCGGGCCGCCTCGATGAGCTCGTAGGGCAGCGCCTCGGACAGGTACTGCGTCATCCAGAAGACGCCGAACGCCGTGACGAGGGCGGGCACGATGACGGCCTGCAGCTTGCCGATCCAGTCCAGGTCGGACATGAGGATGTACATCGGGATGACGCCGAGCTGGGTCGGCACGGCCATCGTGGCGATGACGAACACCAGCAGCGGCCCGCGGCCGCGGAAGCGCAGCTTGGCGAACGAGTAGCCGGCGAGCGTGGAGAACAGCACGACCGACACGGACGTGACCACCGAGATGATCACCGAGTTGGTCAGTGCCTTCCAGAAGTTGATCCGCGTGGACTCGATCACCGTGGCGAACTGCTGGAAGAGCGTCGAGTCGGGCAGCCACTGCGGCACCGCGTTCCTCGCGATCGTCACCGGGTCGGAGGACCCGAGCAGCAGCGTGAAGTACAGCGGGAAGATCGAGATCAGCAGCACGATCCCGAGCAGCACGTAGGTGACGCGTCCCGGCCTGCGCTGGGCCGAGCGGGTGGCCCGCGAGCCCCGGGCCCGGCGCTTGGTGGCCGCGCGGGCCGCGCCCTTGCCGGCGGTCTGGGCGGTGACGGCGACGGAGCTCATCGACGGTCCTCCCGGTCGGTGGTCGTGGTGGTGGGCGAGAACGAGGGCGGTGCGCCCGGCGAGCCGCCGCCGGGCGGCGCGGGGGCGCCCCGGCCGGCGGTCCCGCCGCCCGTGCCGGCGCGGCGCGCCTCGGCGAGCAGGGCGCGGGTGTGCCGGCGGCTGACCTTCGGCCCCTTCGGCCCGGAGGTGGAGATCCGGCGGGTGACGAGGAAGTTGATCATGCCGATGAGCACGATGAGCAGGAACAGCAGCCAGGCGATGGCCGACGCGCGCCCGAAGCTCTTCTGGTTGCCCCACGCGACGTCGTAGAGGTAGACGACCGTCGTCATCCAGTCCCGGTCGGGGCCGCCGAGGCCCTGCGGGTCGAACATGCGGACCTCGTCGAAGATCTGCAGGCCGCCGATGGTCGACGTGATCACGACGAAGATGATCGTGGCGCGGATCTGCGGCACCGTGACCGAGAAGAACTGGCGGGCCCGGCCGGCGCCGTCGATGACGGCCGCCTCGTAGAGCTCGCGCGGCACGGCCTGCATGGCCGCGAGGAAGATCAGGGCGTTGTAGCCGGTCCAGCGGAAGTTCACCATCGTGGCGATGGCCACGTGGCTGGAGACGCGGTCGGTGTGCCAGCCCACGGGGTCGATGCCGACGAGGCCGAGCAGCTCGTTGATGAGCCCGTAGTCGTCGGCGAACATGCGGCCGAAGATCATCGAGACCGCGACCGGCGCGACGACGTAGGGCACCAGCACGCCCATGCGCCAGAACGTGGCGGCGCGCAGGTTCTGGTCGAGCAGGGCCGCGATGGTGATCGCCAGGACCACCTGGGGGACGCTGGAGAAGACGAAGATCGAGAAGGTGTTGACGAGCGTCTTCCAGAACATCGGCTGTGCCAGGACGTCGGCGTAGTTCTGCAGCCCGACGAAGTCTCCCTGGCCGCCCAGCAGGTTCCAGTCGTGCAGGGACACGAACGCCGTGTACCCCAGCGGGAACAGGCCGGTGATCGCGAAGAGGACGAAGAACGGCGAGATGTACAGGTAGGGGGAGACCTTCACGTCCCAGCGGCCGAGCCGCTGGGAGAACCCGACGCGTCGGGAGGGGCGTGGCCCGGGGTCGCCGCGCCGGTGCGTGGGCTGGGTGGGGGTAAGGACGGCCATCTGCTGCTTCCTGTGCTCGCCGGTCCGCCGGCCGCCCGCCGGGCCCCCCCCGACAAAGTGTCGGCGGGCCCCGCCCACCGCGCCGCGGGGGGCAGGGACCGGTGACGGGGGCACAGCCCCAGCGAGGCGTAAA
>NZ_JBHVBO010000240.1:0-5247 GCF_042668085.1 Isoptericola sp. NPDC057391
ACCCACTCCGCCCGGCACCCCGACCGGGGCCGGGCGGACCTCGAACCAGCACGGAGGACATCCATGGCGAACTACACCGCCGCTGACATCAAGGCGCTGCGCGAGCGCACCGGTGCCGGCATGCTCGACGTCAAGAAGGCGCTCGACGAGGCCGACGGCAACGCCGACCAGGCGATCGAGATCATCCGCAAGAAGGGTCTGGCCCGCGCCGCCAAGCGTGAGGGCAACGCGACCACCGAGGGCCTCGTGGCCGTCAAGGTCGCCGACTCCGCGGCCGGCCAGGTCGCCACGATGATCGAGCTCGACGCCGAGACGGACTTCGTCGTCAAGAACGAGAAGTTCATCGCTCTCGCCGAGACGGTCCTCGAGGCCGTCGCCGCCGCGGGCGCCGCGGACGCCGAGTCCGGCCTCGCCGCCCCGGCCGCCGAGGGCACCGTGGCCGACACCATCGCCGCCCAGGGCGCCACGATGGGGGAGAAGGTCGTGCTGCGTCGCGTGGCCCGCCTCGAGGCCCCCAAGGTGACGACCTACCTGCACAAGACGGCCAAGGACCTGCCGCCGTCGATCGGCGTGCTCGTCGCCACCGACGACGCGGCCGAGCCGGTCGCCAAGGACGTCGCGCAGCACATCGCCGCGCTCGCCCCGAAGTACCTGTCCCGCGAGGACGTCCCGGCCGACGTCGTCGAGAAGGAGCGCGAGATCGCGCGCGAGGTCTCGATCGCCGAGGGCAAGCCCGAGGCCGCGCTGCCGAAGATCGTCGAGGGGCGCCTCAACGGCTTCTTCAAGGACGCCGTGCTCGTGGACCAGCCGCTGGCCAAGGACACGAAGACGACCGTCGCCAAGCACGTCGCCACCACCGGCGGCTCCCTGCTCGGCTTCGTCCGCTTCCGCGTCGGCAGCTGACGCCTTCGCGCTCAGGCCCGACCGCACCGTGCGCGGTGCGGTCGGGCCTTCGCGTACCCGCCCGCTGACGGGGCGGGAGCCGCCGTCCGGTGCCAGGATGCGCGGAGGGCGACACGAGACCATCGGGACCACCGGGCGAGCGCGCCCGACCCGCCGGCCCGTCGTAGGCGGTGCCCGGCGGACGCGGAACATGCCCCAGGGCATGCGGAACAGACCAGAGAGCGACGGTGACGCACGTGACCGAGACCAACCAGACCGAGCCGACCATCACGACGGGCCGGACGACGGGTGACGCGGCCGGCGAGGCCGCCCCCGCGCGCCGGGTGCTCCTCAAGCTCTCCGGCGAGACGTTCGGCGGCGGCAGCGTGGGCCTCGCGACCGACGTCGTGCGGCGAATCGCGCAGGAGATCGGCGACGCCGTCCGCCAGGGCGTGCAGGTCGCGATCGTCTCCGGCGGCGGTAACTTCTTCCGCGGCGCCGAGCTCTCGCGCGCAGGCCTGGACCGGGCGCGCGCCGACTACATGGGCATGCTCGGCACCGTGATGAACTGCCTCGCCCTGCAGGACTTCCTCGAGCAGGACGGCGTCAAGACGCGCGTGCAGACCGCCATCACCATGGGGCAGGTCGCCGAGCCGTACATCCCGCTGCGCGCGATCCGGCACCTGGAGAAGGGCCGCGTCGTGATCTTCGGCGCCGGCGCCGGCATGCCGTACTTCTCCACCGACACCGTCTCGGTGCAGCGCGCCCTGGAGACGCACTGCGACGAGGTCCTCATGGGCAAGAACGGCGTCGACGCGGTCTACTCGGCCGACCCGCGCACCGACCCCGACGCCGAGCGCCTCGAGCACCTGACCTACACCGACGCCCTGGTGCGCGGCCTCAACGTGATGGACGCCACCGCCCTGTCCCTGTGCCGGGACAACGACGTGCGCATGCGTGTCTTCGGCCTCGAGGAGCCGGGTAACGTGACCCGCGCGCTGCTGGGCGAGAAGATTGGCACGCTGGTCACCACCCGCTGACACCGCACCAGCCGCACGAACCCTTTGCACCACGAAGCACCACGAAGCACGACGAGAGCACGACGACGAGAATGGAGCACCGGTGATCGACGACACCCTCCTCGAGGCCGAGGAGAAGATGGACAGGGCGATCGAGGTCGCCAAGGAGGAGTTCGCGGGCATCCGCACGGGCCGCGCCAACTCGGGCATGTTCTCGAAGATCACCGTGGACTACTACGGCGCCCCGACTCCCCTGCAGCAGCTCGCGTCGTTCAACATCCCGGACGCGCGCACGGTGCTCATCTCCCCGTTCGACAAGGGCTCGATGACGACGATCGAGAAGGCGCTGCGCGAGTCGGACCTGGGCGTGAACCCGTCCAACGACGGCAACGCGATCCGCATCGTCATGCCCGCCCTCACGGAGGAGCGCCGCCGCGACTACGTGAAGATGGCCAAGACGAAGGCGGAGGACGCCCGCATCTCCGTGCGCAACGTCCGCCGCAAGGCCAAGGAGGAGCTGGACCGCATCGTCAAGGACGGCGAGGCCGGCGAGGACGAGGTCACCCGGGCCGAGAAGGAGCTGGAGTCGCTCACGAAGAAGCACGTCGAGGCGATCGACGTGCTCCTCGCCGGCAAGGAGAGCGAGCTGCTCGAGGTCTGATGGTGCCAGAGCCCTCCGAACGGCCCCTCGAACCGGGCGAGGACGCGTCCCCGCTCGATCCGGCCACCGGCGGGGCGGCCGGCCCGACGTCGTCGCGCGCCGGCCGCAACCTGCCGATGGCGATCACGGTCGGCGTCCTGCTGCTGGTCGGCGTCGCGGCGTCCCTGTGGTTCCGGCCGGAACCGTTCGTCGCGGTGGCCGCGGTCGCGGTCGGTGCCGCGCTGTGGGAGCTGCGGCAGGCGTTCGCCCGGCGGGACATCCACCTGCCGATGCTCCCGCTGCTGGTGGGCGGCGCCGGCATGGTGGTCTCGGCCTACGCCGCGGGGCCCGAGGCGCTGCTCGTCGCGTACGTGCTGACGGTCGGCGCCGTCGTCGTCTGGCGGGTGCTGGACGGCCCCGGGCCCCAGGCGCTGCGCGACTGCGCGGCCGCGGTCTTCGCGGCCACCTACGTGCCGTTCCTGGCGGGCTTCGTCCTCCTGCTGCTCGCCCAGCCCGACGGCGAGCTGCGGGTGGCCCTGTTCATCCTCCTGGCCGTGGCGAACGACACCGGCGGGTACATCGCCGGCGTGACGATGGGACGCCACCCGCTGGCCCCCACCGTGAGCCCGAAGAAGACCTGGGAGGGCCTGGCGGGCTCGCTCGTCCTGGCCACGGCCGTGGGTGTTGCGGGCGCGGTGCTCGCTCTCGACGCCAGCCCCGTGCTGGGCATCGTGCTCGGCGTGCTCACCGCGATCACGGCCACCGTGGGCGACCTCGCCGAGTCGCTCATCAAGCGGGACCTAGAATTGAAGGACATGGGTTCGCTGCTCCCGGGTCACGGGGGCGTGCTGGACCGCCTCGACTCGCTGGTCGTCACCGCCCCGTTCGTGTACCTCGTGCTCACCATGGCGCCGTCCGGCGCCCTGTAAGGAACCGTCATGCCCCCCACCACCGCCCGTCCCGCGACGTCCGGCGCCGATCTCGGGATCCCCGCGGTCCGGCCGGGCGACGAGACCGCGCCGATGCCCCTGCAGATGGCGCCGCGTCGCCGGGGCAAGCCGCCGAAGCACTTCGCCGACCTCACGCCGGCCGAGCGCGTGGCGTCGATGCAGGAGATGGGGGAGAAGCCGTTCCGGGCCAAGCAGCTCGCGACGCACTACTTCCAGCACTACACGTCCGACCCCGAGCAGATGACCGACCTGCCGGCGAAGACGCGCGAGGCCATCGCGACGACGATGTTCCCGCAGCTCATCCGCCCGACCCGGCGCCTCGAGGCCGACGGCGGCACCACCGTCAAGACGCTGTGGCACCTGTTCGACGACGCCAAGGTCGAGTCGGTGCTCATGCGCTACCCGCACCGCACCACGCTGTGCGTGTCGTCGCAGGCGGGCTGCGGCATGGCGTGCCCGTTCTGCGCCACGGGCCAGCTGGGCCTCACGCGCAACCTGTCGACGGCGGAGATCCTCGAGCAGGTGCGCGCGGCGAACCGGTCGCTCGCCGCGGGCGAGATCCCGGGCGGGCCCACGCGGCTGAACAACCTCGTCTTCATGGGGATGGGCGAGCCGCTGGCGAACCCGAGGGCGGTCTTCGAGACGGTCAAGGCGCTGGTGGCGCCCCAGCCCGAGGGCTTCGGCATGTCGGCACGCAACATCACCGTCTCGACCGTCGGGCTGGTGCCCGCGATCGAGAAGCTCACGAAGCTCGAGATCCCCGTGACGCTCGCCCTCAGCCTTCACGCCCCGGACGACGACCTGCGCAGCGAGCTCGTGCCGATCAACACCCGGTGGAGCGTGGACGAGGCGCTCGACGCCGCCCGGCGCTACTTCGAGGTGACGGGCCGGCGCGTGTCGATCGAGTACGCGCTCATCAAGGACATGAACGACCACGGCTGGCGCGCCGACCTGCTGGGGGAGAAGCTCAACGCCCGCGGCCGCGGCTGGGTGCACGTCAACCCCATCCCGCTGAACCCCACGCCAGGCTCGATCTGGACCGCGAGCGAGCGTGCCGTCGAGGACGAGTTTGTGGCACGCTTGCGCGGGCACGGCATCCCCACCACGATCCGTGACACCCGCGGGAGCGACATCGACGGCGCCTGCGGGCAGCTGGCGGCCGAGGAGGACGAGTGAGCGCACTGTTCAGCACGGTGTCCGCGATGCGCACCGGGTACGACCGCGACGAGGTCGAGGACTTCTTCGACCACGCCCGGCAGGCCTACGAGGGCCGCACCGCGGAGCCCCTGTCGCACGCCGACATCCAGGTGTCGACGTTCGATCTGGTGCGCGGCGGCTACGACACGCACGAGGTCGACGCGGCGCTGGACCGCCTCGAGGCGGCGTTCATCGCCCGGCAGCGCGCCGAGTACGTGGCCGCGCACGGGCAGGAGGCCTGGATGGCCGCGCTCGCCGACCGCGCGCGCACCATGTACGGGCGCCTGGGCCGGCCCGACGGCGAGAAGTTCGCCCCGGCCGAGCGCGGCGAGCAGGGCTACGACCCCGACGACGTCGACGCGCTGTGCGACCGGCTCGTCGCGTACTTCGACCGGCAGGAGCCGCTGACCTCCGGCGAGATCCGCTCCGCCACGTTCGGCCGTGCCAAGGGTGCCGACGGCTACGCCGAGGGCCCGGTGGACCGCTTCTTCGCCCGCGCGATCGAGGTGCTGCTCGGGGTCGAGTGACCCGGCGCACCCGCGAGGCCTGAGGAGGGCCG
>NZ_JBHVBO010000241.1:0-5247 GCF_042668085.1 Isoptericola sp. NPDC057391
GTGGGAACAGGTCGGCCGGGAAGACGACCGTGACCTCCGTGCCCGACCCCGACGCCCCGCCCTGGAACCGGACCTGCGCGTTGAGGCGGTCGGCCAGGCGGCCGACCACGAAGAGGCCGAGCCGCTGGGCGCCGACGGCGTCCGACGCGGAGCGGCTGGAGACCTTGGTGTTGGCGTCCGCGATCTCCTCGGGGCTCATGCCGAGCCCGTGGTCGCGCACCGTGACGACGACCCCGCGCTCGTCGCGCGACGTCGACACCTCGACGGGCGTGTGCGGCTCGGAGAACATCGTCGCGTTCTCCAGCAGCTCCGCCAGCAGGTGCGCGGAGCTCAGCGCGTTGTGGCCGAGCATGTGCGGGTCGACGCCCAGGTCGAGGCGGACCCGGTCGTAGAGCTCGATCTCGGAGGACGCCGTGCGCACGACGTCGGAGATCGGCATCGGGTTGCGCACGCGACGGCCCGAGTCGATGCCCGCGAGCACGAGGAGCGACTCGGCGTTACGGCGCATTCGCGTGGCCAGGTGGTCCAGGCGGAAGAGGTTCGACAGCGTGCTCGGGTCCTCCTCGGACCGCTCCAGCTCGTCAAGGAAGGAGAGCTGGCGGTTGAGCAGCACCTGGTCGCGGCGGGCCACGTTGACGAACATCTCCGCGATGGAGCCGCGGAGCGCCGCCTGCTCGCGCGCGACGACCATCGTGGTCTCGTTCACCTCGTTGAACGCGGCAGCGAGGCGCCCGATCTCGTCGCTCGACTCGACGGGCACCTGCACGAGGTCGATCGACGGCGCCTGCCCCGGCACGGCCATCTGCTCCACCATGCGGGGCAGACGGTCGCGCACCTCCGCCGTCGCGGAGGTCAGGCGGGCCAGCGGCTGCACGATGCGGCGCGCGATGAGCAGCGCCAGCAGGAACGACACGAGCACGACGCCGAACGCCGCCGCCCCGGTCAGCAGCGCGGCGGTCTGGGCGCTGCTCGCGAGGTCCTTCGAGTACTCGACCGCGGCGTCGCGGGCCTCGTCGCGCACCGGCTGCGTCGAGTCGACCCAGGCCTGCGAGATCTCGTTCCACTGGCTCGCGACCTCGGGGTCGATGCCCGAGAGGTTGAGGTACCGGAGCTGGAGCCGCGAGCGGTCGAGGTCCTCCTCGTAGCCCGGCACCTCGAGCCCGCCCGGGATCAGGTCCAGCTGCTCCTGCGCGTTCGCGATGAGGGAGTCGGTGGTCTGCAGCAGGTTCACCATGCGGCCGTTGAGCTCTGACGGCGGGGCCTCGCCCTGCGCGACGGTGGCCAGGACGGCGCCGGCGACCGGTCGCTCCATGGTGTTCGCGAGCATCGCCTCGTCGAGGGCGACGTAGGCGTTGATGTGGCGCGTGAGGCCCGAGTCGTCGCTGCTCTGGGCCACGGCGCGCGGGACGTCGAGCGCGTTCTCGCTCAGCGCGGTGTACCGCTCGGTGGCACGCGACTCGGAGAGCTGGCCGGAGATGACGTTGCGCTGCAGGTCGTCCAGGACCGTGCGGTCGCGGAGCGTCCGGTTCACCGCGTCCTGCACGTTGGTGGGCAGCGCGCTGGTGTCGAGCACCTCGAGCGCCTCGTCGCGGGCGTCGAGGGCGCGGTCGGTCGCCTCCTGCGCCTCGACGAGCGCCTTCTTGGCACCCGGGATACCCATGTCGGCGGCGATGTTCGTGGCGCGCTCCGCGGCCACGGCGGAGCCGGCGTCGTCCTGCAGCTGCAGCGACTCCATGAGGGCCGCGGTCTGCTCGGCGCTGCGGTTCTCCTGCAGCGACTGCCAGGTGATCCAGCCCGCCGTCAACGCCAGGACGAAGATCGGCACGGCGAGTGTCGCAAGAATCTTCCCGCGAACGCCCAACCTGCGGAGCATCTGAACCTCTCTCCAACACTGTTCGTCGAGGCGGGCGGCCGTCGCCGCCCGTTCCTCGGGTGGGTGCCATCACGTCCGGCACCACCCCCCGCGCCCGGCTGGGCTTCCAGGCACGCGAGTAGGCTCCATCGGTGTGCGAGCGGTCACGATATCGGCACCTGGCGGTCCAGGGAAACTCACCCTATCCCTCGTCAACCTGGGCAAACCGGGCCCGGGCGAGGTCCTGATCGATGTGGCCGCCGCAGGCGTCAACCGCGCTGACCTGCTGCAACGCGCTGGAAACTATCCACCGCCGACCGGCGCTCCCGAGTGGCCGGGACTCGAGATCTCGGGTACGGTCCGCGCGCTCGGGCCGGGAGTGACCACCTGGGCGCCCGGCGACCGCGTCGTCGCGCTGCTCGAAGGCGGCGGCTACGCCGAGCAGGTCGTGGCGCGCGCCGGCCAGCTGCTGCCGCTGCCCGCCGGCGTCGACCTCGTCGACGGCGCCGCGCTGCCGGAGGCCGTCTGCACCGCCTGGACCAACCTGGTCGACACCGGCCGGCTGCGCGCCGGCGAGACGCTCCTGGTGCAGGGCGGGTCGGGCGGCGTGGGCAGCGTCGCGATCCAGCTCGCCGCCGCGCTCGGGGCGCGCGTCGTCGCGACCGCGGGCGGCCCGGAGCGCGTGGCGCGCTGCGTCGAGCTCGGCGCCGACGTCGCCGTCGACCACCGCACCCAGGACGTCGTCGCCGCGGTGCGCGACGCGACGGACGGCCGGGGCGCCGACGTCGTGCTGGACGTGCTCGGGGGCGGCGGCCTCGCCGACAACGTGCGCGCGCTCGCCCCCGGCGGCCGGCTCGTCGTCATCGGGCTCCAGCGGGGCCGCCGGGGCGAGCTCGACCTCAACGCCCTCATGGCCAAGCACGCGTGGGTCACCGGGACCCTGCTGCGCCCGCGCAGCGCCGAGGAGAAGGCGGCCCTGGTCGCGACCGTGTGCGAGCAGGTGTGGCCCATGGTCGCCGACGGCCGGGTGCGTCCCGTGGTGCACGCCCGGGTGCCCTTCGCCGAGGCCCCCGCCGCCCACGAGCTGCTCGAGTCCGGCGCGGTGTTCGGCAAGGTGCTGCTGGTCCCCTGACGCCAGGGCCGAGCGGCCCCTGTCGGCTGTGTGGGCCACACTGGGACGCATGACCGAGAGCGACGACGCCACTCGCGACATCGACGCCCCCCGCGCACGGGTGGTCACCCCCGACGGGGAGGCCACCGACCCCGCCGGCGGCAAGTCCTCCGAGGTGGAGGGCGAGCCGGCGGAGGAGTCGTCGCGCATCGAGGAGCCCGCCAAGGTGATGCGCATCGGCGGCATGATCAAGCGGCTGCTCGACGAGGTGCGCGACGCCCCGCTCGACGACGCCGCCCGCACCCGGCTGGCCGAGATCCACGAGCGCTCCCTCACGGAGCTGGAGGAGGGCCTCTCCCCCGACCTCGTCGAGGAGCTGCACCGCATCACGCTGCCGTTCTCCGACGAGGGCGTGCCCTCGGACGCCGAGCTGCGGGTGGCGCAGGCCCAGCTGGTCGGCTGGCTCGAGGGCCTGTTCCACGGCATCCAGACGGCGCTCGTCGCCCAGCAGATGGCGGCGCAGGCGCAGCTCTCGCAGATGCGGCGCGCGCTGCCGCCCGGGGCGCACCCGGCGCCGTTCGGGCCGGGCGGCCCGGCGGGCCCCGGTCAGCCCGGACAGCCGGGACAGGACGACCGGCGCCCCTCCCCCGGTCAGTACCTGTAAGGCCGCTCCGCGCCGTCCATCGCGCCGACCGCCGTCACGACCGCGCCGTCATGGCGATCGCGCCGGAGACGAGCGCGAGGCCGGCCAGCTCCGGCCACGTGGGGACCTGCCGCAGCACGACGGCGCCGACGAGGACGGCGGTCGCGGGCAGGAGGGCGAGCAGCACGGAGAACGTCGCCATGCCCACCCGGCGGAGCACCACCTGGTCCAGCACGTACGGGACGACGGACGAGCAGATCGCGACGACCAGCAGGAAGAGCAGCAGGGGCGGGTCGGTCACGACCTCCGGGGTCGTCCACGCGAAGAAGGGCGCGAACGCGACGGCGCCCGCCGCCATGCCCACCGCGAGCCCGTCGACGCCGGACCCGGCGTGGGCGACCCGCTTGCCGAGCACGATGTAGCCGGCCCAGCACGCGGCCGCCGCGAGGACGGCGCTCAGCCCGATGACGGCGTCCTCGCGCGGGATCCCGGAACCCAGGGTGACGCCCGCGAGCAGCACGACGCCGGCCGCGGCCACGATGATCGCCGCCCGCTCCTGCCACCCGCGGCCCGTGACCGCCGCGACCGCCACCGGGCCGAGGAACTCGATCGCGACGGCGACCCCGAGCGGCAGGTGGTCCACGGCCACGTAGAACACGACGTTCATCCCCGCGAGGACGACGCCGAACAGCGCCGCCGCGACGAGGTCCCGGCGGGTCCAGCGTCGGCGCCACGGGCGTCGCCACGCGAGGAGGACGACGGCGGCCAGGGCGATGCGCCACCAGCCGACGGCCGGCGCCCCCAGGCGGTCGAAGAGGCCGACCGCGACGGCCGCGCCCGCGTACAGCGTGAGCCCGGAGACCAGGAACAGTGCGGGCGCCGGCACGCGGTCCAGCGCTCCGCGCGGGGAGGGGGCGGGGGTCGACACTCCCGGAGCATACGGGCGCAGCACATCCGCCCGAACCCGCGACGGGGAGCACTCCCCACCCGGGATGTGGACAGAACGTGGACGTGCCCTGGACGTCGCGTGGACGCGCACTCTACGCTCGCGGGGCTGTCGGGTCGCCTGGCGACCCGGCACGGGACGCGTGCCACGCGTCCCCCCACCCACCGACCCAGTGAGGCCGTCATGTCGTTTTCGGACGCGATCAAGTCCGTCTTCTCGCAGTACGCCAACTTCTCGGGGCGTGCCCGCCGTTCCGAGTTCTGGTACTTCTACCTCTTCGTCCTGATCGTGAATGTCGTGTTCTGGATCCTGTTCCTGGTCACCGGTGGGGCCTCCGCCGCGACCATGTCCCCGGACGGCACCATGACCGACGCGTCCACCGGGCTGGCAGCGGGCGCGATGGTGGTCGTCGGGATCTGGTCCCTCGTCGGACTGGCCCTCGTGCTGCCGACGCTGGCCGTCATGATCCGGCGCCTTCACGACCAGGACCGCTCGGGGTTCTTCTGGTGGCTCAGCGTGATCCCCTTCGTCGGCGGGATCATCATGCTCGTGCTCTACGCCCAGCCCGGCACCGTGGGTCCGAACCGCTTCGGCGCGGACCCGAAGGGCGCGCAGGTCGCGCCCGCGCAGTACGGCGCCCCGGTGGCCTGACCGAGGCCGGACGCACGACGACGGCCCGGTCGCTGGTCGAGAAC
>NZ_JBHVBO010000242.1:0-5238 GCF_042668085.1 Isoptericola sp. NPDC057391
GCCCGGCAGGCGCTGACCCGCGACACCCCCTCGGACTCCGCCCAGGTGGGCGAGGTGATCGTCTACCCTGCCCTCCAGACGTCGGAGGGCCGGCCGCGAACCTACCGGACGCGGCCGGCCGTCACCGAATCGGGACTCAGCCCTGCTTCGTCACCTGGTACAGGATCGGGTCGCTGTCCCAGCCGAAGACGACGTTCTCGACCTCCTCGCCGAAGCCACCGGTGGCGTTCTGGTACCACAGCGGGATACCAGGCATGTCACCGAACAGGATGGTCTGCGCCTCCTGGTAGGCGGCGATCGCCGCGGCCTCGTCGGTCGCGCCGTTCCCCTCCTTCATCTTGGCGTCGAACTCCTTGTTCGAGTAGCCCATGTCGTTCGAGCCCGCGTTCGTGCCGTAGATCGGCCCGAGGAAGTTGCTCAGCGCCGGGTAGTCGGCCTGCCAGCCGCCGCGGAAGAGGCCCTTGATCTGCTCGTTGTCACGGGCGTCGAGGAACTCGTCGAAGGTGGCGTACGGGTCGAACTCGCACCCGATGCCGAGCGTGCTGCGGACGTTGTTGCAGACGGCGTCCACCCAGGTCTGGTGGTCGGAGTCGGCGTTCGAGGCGATCTGCAGCGTGAAGTCGGCCCCGACCGGGTCCTTGCTCTCGGCCTCGGCCCACAGGGCCTTCGCCTCGTCGGGGTTGTACTCGAGCACCTCGTTGCCCGGCACCTTGTCGGACCAGCCGTTGATGACCGGCGACGTGAAGTCCTTCGCCGGCGTGCGGGTGCCGTTGTAGATCGTCTCGGTGATCTGGTCGCGGTCGATCGCCATGGAGATGGCCTTGCGGCGCAGCAGACCCGCGTCGCCCTGGAACTCCTTGACGTACTCCGGGACGTTGACGACCTGGATCACGGCCGCGGCCTGGTTGACCGCGCGGTCGCCCAGCTCGTCCTCGAACGTCGAGAACGCCGACGACGGCACGTTCTTGACGATGTCGAGCTGGCCGCCGAGGAGGTCGTTGTACGCCGTGTCCTCCTCGGTGTACGCGACGAGGTCGGCGCCACCGTTCTGCGCCTTGCGCTCACCCTTGTAGTCGGGGTTCGGGCGCAGCTCGATGACCTCGTTGTGCACCCAGTTCTCCACCAGGTACGGGCCGTTGCCGATCGGCGCGTCGGCGAAGGCGTCCGGGTTGTCGAAGAACGCCTCGGGCAGCGGCATGAACGCCGCGTAGCCCAGGCGGAGCGGGAAGTCCGACTCCGGCTGGCTGAGCTTCACCGTGAACTCGGTGTCGCTGACGACCTTGAGGCCGCTCATCGTCTCCGAGGCGGGCTTCTCGCCCTCCTTCGGGTTGCCCTCCGCGTCCAGCTGGTCCTCGGCGAAGTTCACGTCCGCGAAGCCCTCGATGGGCTCGAAGAAGTAGCTGAGGTTCTGGGCGTTCGGCGCGTAGGCGCCGTAGTTCCAGGCGTCGACGTAGCTCTGCGCCGTGACGGGCGTGCCGTCGGTGAACGTCCAGCCGTCCTTGATGGTGATCGTCCACGTCTGGTTGTCGTCGGAGTCGATGGACTCCGCCATGTCGTTCTGCGTCTGGCCCTCAGCGTCGTAGTAGACGAGGCCCGCGAAGATGTTCGAGATGGCCATCGAGCCGTTGGTCTCGTTCGTCATCGTGGGGATGAGCGGGTTCTGCGGCTCGCCGTTCTGCACGGAGATGATCCCGCTGCTCGGGCCGCCCTCGCTGGCCTCGGGGTCGTTGCCCGAACCGCCACCGCACGCGGACAGGAGCAGGGCAGAGGCGAGGGTGAAGGCCCCGATGCCTGCAAGTCGTCGTCGAGGTGTCACGTGTCCTCCTGAGTTGAGTCGCTCACCGGCGGGGATCACCCCTCGGTGAGGTGCAGGCGCGTGTGCCCGCGCACTGCACTGTGCGCGGGTGACTCTAGTCACGGTTCGGGGCCCGGACATACCCTTCGCCCCGTTTGCACCCGGAACCGTGACCAATCCGGTATCTGGGCGCAACCTCCGGGGCACGACCGGCGGCCGGCCCCGGACGCCGTCAGACCGTCACCAACCGGCCCTCCCGGACGACGAGCACGCGGTCCGCCATGGCCACCAGCTCGGGGTCGTGGGTCGCCACGACGGCGGCCACCCCGCGCGAGTGCACCAGGTCGCGCAGCAGGGCCATGACCCGGGCGGCCGTGGTCGAGTCCAGCTGCCCCGTCGGCTCGTCGGCGAGGAGCACCCGCGGGCGGGCGACCAGCGCCCGCGCCACGCCGACCCGCTGCTGCTGGCCGCCAGAGAGCTCGTACGGGCGCTGCTCCGCGTGGTCCTCGAGGCCGACGGCCTCGAGCGCCTCGGCGACCCGTGCCGCCCGCTCGGCCGCGTCGACCCGGGCCAGGCGCAGGGGCACCTCCACGTTCTCCGCCGCCGACAGCACCGGGATCAGCCCGAACGACTGGAACACGAAGCCGATCTCGGTGCGGCGCACCGCGTGCAGCTCGTCCTCGCCCAGGCCGCCCAGCTCGCGCTCGACGGCGCCCGGGCCCTGCGCCGCCGGGTCGGCGCCGAGGTGCACGGTGCCCGTGGTCGGCCGGTCGAGCCCCCCGAGCAGGTGCAGCAGCGTCGACTTGCCGGACCCCGACGGCCCCACCACGACCACGAGCTCGCCGGCCCCCACCTCGACGGACACGTCCTCCAGCGCCCGCACCTCGCCCGCACCGCTGCCGTAGACGCGCGAGAGGCCCTCCGCGCGCAGCACCGTCGTCGTCGTCGTGACGCTCATCGCCCCTCCCCCGGCTCTCGGTGCGGCCGTCCGCGCCGGCCGTCCGGCCGCACCTCGACATGGTCGTCCTCCAGCGCGAGGCGCACCCGGTCCCGCAGGTCCAGGGCGCTGACGAAGTCCTGCGGCAGCTGCAGGCGCCCCACGCGGTCCAGCACGGCGAACTCCTCCGCGACGTGCCGCTGCGCGCCGTCCTCGTCCACCTCCGTGCGGCGCAGCACCTCGGTGGACGTGCGCCCGTCACGGATCTGCACCGTCCGCGCGACGTGCTCGGAGACGGCGGGGTCGTGGGTGACGATCAACGTGGTCACGCCGGTCGCGGCGTTCACCCCGCGCAGCGCCTCGAGCACCTCGACGCTCGTCACCTCGTCGAGCTCCCCCGTGGGCTCGTCCGCGAGCAGCACCCGCGGTGCGCCCGCCACCGCGACGGCGATCGCCACTCGCTGCTGCTGCCCGCCCGACATCTCGCCGGGGAGCCGGTCGGCCACGTGCCCGACGTCCAGCAGCTCCAGCAGCTCGGTCACGCGCGCCGCCCGCGCCGCCCGGGAGCCGCTGCGGGCGATCTCGAGCGGCACCCTGACGTTCTCGGCCGCCGTGAGGTACGGGAGCAGGTTCCGCCCGGTCTGCTGCCAGACGAACCCGACGGTGGAGCGCTGGTAGCGCACGCGGTCGCGCCGCGACATCGTCAGGAGGTCCGTGCCCGCGACCACGGCGGAGCCCGCTGTGGGCAGGTCCATGCCGGACAGGATGTTGAGCAGCGTCGACTTGCCCGACCCCGACGCCCCGACCACGGCGACCAGGCCCCCACGGTCGACGGCCAGGTCCAGCCCCTGCAGCGCCTGCACCTCGATGCCGTCCGTGGCGAAGATGCGCACCAGACCGCGGCACCGGATCTCGTCGGGCTCCGGCCGGGCGGCGTCGGCCGCCGGCCACCCGGTCTCCTCGGTCACCACCATGTCGTCACCACCATCTCGCCACCGCGCTCCCGTCACCGCGTTCCCCGATGCCGTCGCCCATCAGCCGTCCTCCCTCATTCCGCCGTCTCCCGCAACCGCTCCGGCGTCGCGCCGCGGCGCCCGACGACCGTCGCGAGCACGGCCCCGACCACCACCGTCGCCACGAAGCCGGCCACTCCCCCCACCACGAGCACCGGGTCGACCGTGAGCGCGGGCTGCGGTCCGCCCCCGGTCAGCGCGGTGAGGTCCACGCGGGCGCGCAGCAGGGCGGGCACCGCGACCCCGACCAGCGCGCCGACGACGAGCGCCCCCAGGGCCCAGGGCGCCACCTCCCACGCGACGAGACCGCGCGACTCCGAGCGCCGCACCCCCATCGAGCGCAGCACCGCGAGCAGGCGCTCCCGGTCCGGGGCGGCCAGCACCAGCGTGAGGGCCACGGTGAGCGCGACGAGCACCCCCGCCAGGGCGACGGAGACCCGCGCGCCGGTCGCGATACCCCGGGCGGCCGGCGACTCGAGCAGCTCCGCGGCGACCGTGGTGCGGTCGTCGACGGTGGCCCCCGGCACCGCGTCGCGCAGCGCCGCGGCGACCTGTGCCGGGACCGCGCCGTCGTCGAGCGCCACCAGGGCCGTGCGCGGCTCGGTCGCCATGTCGAGCGGGCCGGCGAGGACGCCCGCGTCGAGCACGAGGGTCGACGGCGCGTCGATCACGCCGGGCACCCGGTCGGTCGCGCCCACCACCACGACGTCGGCGCTCTCGTCCTGCAGGTCGAGGACGAGGCCCGTGGTGCCCGCCTCGACGTCCGGGACCCGCAGCGAGAGGACCGGCAGGGCCCCGTCGCCGGCCGGGCGGGCCAGCTCCGCGACGTCGAGCGGCGCGTCCGGCACGCCGGCCTGCACCGCGGCGAGCTCTGCCGCGTCCACGGCGACCACCTGCACCGAGCGGCTCCCCCCGTCCGGCGACCTCAGGTGCGCCGTCTCGGGCACGCGGGCCGCCGTCGCCACCGCCGCGACGCCGTCGACCCCGCGCAACGTCGACACGACCTCCTCGCCCAGCGCGGGCCCCGAGACCCGCAGGTCGGCCCCGAGCTCGACGTGCGCCTGACGCTCCACCCCGGCGTCCACGGTGGACAGCAGCACCGCCGACGACGCCCCCACGGAGACCGCGAGCACCAGGGCGAGCGCGGGCACGACGCCGCCGGCCGGCGCGCGGGTGGCCCGCGCCGCCCCCAGGAAGGGCACGAGGTCGCGTCGCCGCGACAGCAGCCGCTCGAGGCCCCTCGCCAGCAGCGGGATCACGCGCACGGCGACCACGGCGGCCGCGGCCGCCACGAGCAGCGGGGTCGCCGCCACCAGCGGGTCGACCCCGCCGTCGCCCGCGCCCCCGACGACGCCGCGGCGCGCCAGGAGCACGGCCGCGAGCGCCGCGACCCCGACCACCGCGAGCTCCGCGGTCCGGCGCCAGCGACCGCCCGCACCCGCCGCGAGGTCGCGCCGCTCGGTCCCCAGCGAGCGCCGCACCGTGACGGCCGC
>NZ_JBHVBO010000243.1:0-5221 GCF_042668085.1 Isoptericola sp. NPDC057391
GGGTTGTTGGGGGGGGGGGGTGGGGCCGTTTTCGGCCCTTCAACCGGCCAAACCGCCCACCCACAACGTTCGGTCAGGGCGTCGCGGCTGCCTTGATGCCGAGGTAGACCCGGTCGCGCGAGAGCGGGAGCTCGGTGAACCGCACGCCGGTGGCGGCGCGCAGCGCGTTGGCGAGCGCCGGGGCGACGGGGTTGAACGGGCTCTCGCTCATCGACTTCGCCCCCATCGGGCCGGTGGAGTCGGACGTCTCGGCGAAGTACACCTCGCTGCGCGGCACGTCCGCGAACGTGGGCAGGTGGTACTGGCGGAAGATGTCGGTCGTGACGCGGCCGGCGTCGTCGACCACGACGTCCTCGTAGAGCGCGGCGCCGAGGGCCTGCGCGATGCCGCCCTCCACCTGGCCGCGGCACTGGCGGGGGTTGACGACCTCGCCCGCGTCCGCCGCCTGGACGCTCTGCAGGATGCGGATCTCGCCCGTGCCGCGGTGCACGGCCACGCGGAAGCCGTGCACGTTGAAGGCCACCGACCGCGGGGTGCCGCCCCAGCGGCCCTCGGCCTCGAGCCGCACGCCCGCGGCGCGGGCGTGCCGGGCCACCTCGGCCAGCGGCACGACCGAGCCGCCCTCGTACTCGACCCCGCCGGGCACCAGCCGGCAGTCGGCCGACGGCGTCCCGGTGAGCGACGACGCCACCACGCGCACGCGCTCCGCGAGCTCCGTCGCCGCGGCGAGCGACGCCTTGCCGGCCACCACGGTGCCGGTGGACCCGAAGGCTCCGGTGTCGTGCTCCACGAGGTCGGTGTCGGACTGCCTCACGACGACGTCGGCGGCCCGTTGCCCCAGCGCGCTGGCCACGAGCTGCGCGTGCACGGTCGTGGTGCCGTTGCCGAACTCGGCGGTGCCGACCTCCGCCTCCACGACACCGTCCAGGCGCAGCCGGGCGCGGGCGTGCGACACGTGCCCGCGCGGCGGCACGGTGTCGATCATCGACAGGGCGGTGCCCTCGCCGACGCCCCACTCCTCCCCGAGCCAGGGTCGCGTCGGGTCGGCGGGGTCGGCCCCGTACGCGGCGACGTCGCGCGCTCGGCCGCGGGCCAGCGCGTCGTCGGCGAGCTCGATGCACTGGTCGAGGCCGTAGCTGCCGTACAGCACGTCCTCCTCCGGCTCGGGCCCGGTGGACAGCATCGGCACCCCCGGGTGCACGACGTTGCGGCGCCGCAGCTCGAGGGGGTCCATGCCGAGCTGCCTCGCGAGCTCGTCCATCGCGGACTCGACGGCGAAGATCATCTGGCTGAGCCCGTACCCGCGGAACGCGCCCGCCGGCAGGGTGTGCGTGTACACGCAGTGCGCGTCGACCTTCTTGTTCGCGCAGGTGTAGACGGCGATCGACTCGCCGCAGCCGTGGAACATCACGCCCGGACCGTGGTTGCCGTACGCGCCCGTGTTGCTGAGCACGTCGAGGTGCAGCGCGGTCAGGGTGCCGTCGCGCCGGGCGCCCGCGCGCACCCTGATGCGGAACGGGTGCCGCGTCGTCGTACCGACGAACGTGTCCGTGCGTGTGAGCTCGAGCTGCACCGGCCGGCCGAGCCGCAGGGCGGCGAGGCCGGCGACATCCTCGACGAGCACCTCCTGCTTGCCGCCGAAACCGCCGCCCACGCGCTCGCACACCACGCGCACCTGGTCCATGGGCAGGTCCAGCACGCGCGCGAGGTGGCGCCGGGCGAGGAACGGCACCTGCGTGGAGGAGCGCACCACGAGCCGGCCGTCGTCGTCGAACGACGCGATCGCCGCGTGCGTCTCGAGGGCCGCGTTCTGCACGCGCTGCGTGCGGTACGTCGCCTCGTGCACGACGTCGGCCTCCGCGAGGCCCGCCTCGACGTCGCCCAGCTCGCTGTGCAGCTCCGCGACGACGTTGGCCTCTGGCCGTGCGACCCGCGCGGTCGCGGCGTCCAGGTCATGGTGCACGAGCGGGGCGCCAGGAAGCATGGCCTGCTCGGGGTCGATCAGCGCGGGCAGCACCTCGTACTCGACGCGCAGCCGGCGCACGCCCTCCTCCGCCGCGGCCACCGAGTCGGCGACGACGGCGGCCACGCGCTGTCCGACGTATCGGACCACGTCGTCGAGGATGCGGGTGTCGTCGGGGTCGTCGGTCCACAGCTCGTGCTGCGCGGTGCTGAACCGGGCGGCGGGCGCGTCCTCGTGCGTGAGCACGGCGCGCACCCCGGGCACCGCCAGCGCGTCGGCCGTGTCGATCGACAGGATCCGCGCGTGGGCGTGCGGCGAGCGCGCGAGCTTGAGGTGCAGCAGGCCGGGGTAAGCCTCCGGGTCCACGTCGAGCGTGTAGCGCACCTGGCCGGTGACCACGCCGCGGCTCGCGGGCGCGGGCTCCGAGGTGCCGAACGCGGAGGCCGTCGCCCCCGGGCCCTCGCCGCGCGCGTGCGCCGCGCTCCACCCGTCCTGCGCCGTGTCGCAGGCGGCGGCGCCCGCGGGGTGCGCCGCGCCGCAGGCGTCGCCGCCGAGCACCGCGTCGGCGATCGCCCGGTAGCCCGTGCACCGGCACAGGTTGCCCTTGAGGTTGCGCGGCAGGTTCGCGCGCTGCTCGTCGTCGAAGGTCGCCGCGGTCATGATCATGCCCGCGGTGCAGAAGCCGCACTGGAAGCCCTGCGCGTCGTGGAAGCGCTGCTGCACGGGGTGCAGCCCGTCCGCCGTCGGCTCCTCGGCCGTGGCCGCGAGGCCCCCGATCGTCGTCACCTCGCGCCCGGCGGCGCGGCGCGCGGGGTACACGCAGCTGTGCACGGGGACACCGTCGACATGCACCGTGCACGCGCCGCAGTCCCCACCGTCGCAGCCCTTCTTCACCCCGAGCGAGCCCTGCTCGCGCAGGAACGTGCGCAGGCACTGGCCGGCCCGCGGGACGGCGTCCACGGCGCGGCCGTCGACGCGTACCGGTGTCGCCGCCGCGGACTCCGTCGTTCCGGTGCTGGTGCGGGTGGTCGCGTCGGTCATCGCCGGCCTCCGTCGGTCGTGCTGGCGCCCTCGACGGGCGGGCTGGTCAGCTCGGTGCGGATCTCCTCCGCGAGCCGGTAGGTCATGTCGCGGCGCCACTCGGGCAGGCCGTGGATGTCGTCGTGGTAGAGGTCGGACGGGATCGCGGCGTCGATCGCGGCGGCCAGCCCGGCCGCGTCCGGGTACGCGCCGGCGGGGAAGCGCAGCTGCACGGGCCGGCGGGTCGACGCGGTCACGGTGATCACGAGCGCGCCGCCGTCGGCGGGCGCGTCGAGGCGGCCGATCAGGAGCACCCCGGTGCGCCCGAGGTTGGACAGGGACAGCCGCCGGAACGCGGTGCGGGCGCGCAGCGCCGCGGCGGGGAGCCGGATCGCGCGGAGCAGCTCGCCCGGGGCGAGGGTGTTGCGCATCTCGCCCGTCACCAGCTCGGCCACGGGCTGGGTGCGTCGTGCGCCGCCCGGACCCCAGACCTCGGCGACGCCGTCGAGGGCCGCGGTGAGCGACGTCATCGGGCCGGCCGGCAGCGACGTCGCGACGTTGCCGCCGACGGTCGAGGTGTTCCAGATCTTGAACGACGCGACGAACGCGTCGCAGCACGGGCGCACGAGGTCCAGCGCGCGCCACGCGTCGCGCACCGGGGCCGACGCCGCGGCCTCCGGGAAGGCGTACAGCTCGGCGACGGTGCACGTCGCGGCGATCTCCAGCCCGTCGTCGGTCACCGTGAGCGCGGGCCAGCCGGCGCTCGTGAGGTCGAGCAGGCGGCGCAGGGTCTGGCTGCCGTAGGAGAACAGGACGGTGCCGCCGGCCAGCCACGCGTCGCCCTCGCGCCAGTCGGCGGGGTCGGCGGTGGGGACCAGGTCGGTGACGGTGTTCATGTCCACCGGGATCGCTCCTTGCTTCGGGTCGTGCTGGGGGTGGCGCTGGGCGGTGTGCCGGGGGCCGTCCCGGGGGCCGCGTGCAGCGGTCCGTCGGTGCGGCTGAGCGGGACGGCGGCGGCGCGGCCGTAGCGGACGGCGACGAGCTCGGCGACGACGGACACGGCCACCTCCTCCGGCGTCACGGCCCCGAGGTCGAGGCCGATCGGCGAGCGGAGCCGGGCCAGCTGGTCGGAGGTCACGCCCTCGTCGTGCAGGGCCTGCAGGCGCTGCGCGTGCGAGCGCCGCGAGCCCATCGCCCCGACGTACGCGAGCGGCAGGCCGAGCGCGAGCCGTAGGGTCGGGACGTCGAACTTCACGTCGTGGGTGAGGACGGCGACGGCGGTGCGGGCGTCGAGCCGCCCGGCGGCGGCCTCGGCGGCGAGGTACCGGTCGGGCCAGTCCACGACCACCTCGTCCGCCTGCGGGAACCGCCGCGGCGCGGCGAACACCTCGCGGGCGTCGACGAGCGTCACGTGGTACCCGAGCAGGTGCACGGCGCGCACGAGCGCGCCGGCGAAGTCGTTGGCGCCGACGACCACGAAGCGCGGCGGCGGCAGGCGCGTCTCGACCAGCAGCGTCACCGGCTCCTCCGGGGCGCCGTCGTCGCACGCGCCGTCGGGCACGCCCGGAGCCGCGTGCACGGTGGCGGCGCCGCCCGCCCGCAGCACCGCCGCGACCTGCGCGGACACCGCCGGCAGCGCGCCGTCGTCCACGAGCCCTCGCAGCGAGTTGTCAGGACCACACGCAGGTTCTGATGCTCCTGGCCCTGACAGCTCACTGCGGTCAGAGTTGTCAGGACCACACGCAAGTTCTGATGCTCCTGGCCCTGACAGGTCGGGCAGGACGACGGCGGTCGGGCGCGTGACGTCGAGTCGCCGCACGAGCGCGGCGGGCGCGCCCCGGCCCGCGGCGAGGCGGGCGAGGGCGACGGCGGCGGGGTCGCCGTCGTCGCCGGGACGCACCGGCTGCACGTGCACCTCGAGGCTGCCGCCGCAGGTGAGCCCGACGGCGAACGCGTCGTCGTCGGAGTAGCCGAAGGTCTCGCGGTGGCACTCGCCGACGGCGATCGCGTCGAGCGCGGCCGCGTGCACGGCCGCCTCCACGCAGCCGCCGGAGAGGCTCCCGATCACGGCGCCGTCGGCGCGCACGGCCATCGCCGTGCCGACGGGCCGCGGCACGGAGCCGGACGCGCCGACCACCGTCGCGACGGCGAACGGCTGTGCACCGGGCTCGAGCCACTCGGCGAGCTGGTCAGCCAGGGTGAGCATCTGTGGTCCCTCCCCGTCGGTCGGGCCTGCCG
>NZ_JBHVBO010000244.1:0-5200 GCF_042668085.1 Isoptericola sp. NPDC057391
GGAGGTCGCACAGCTGGCGGGGCCCCCGCACGTTCCGCACCCCCATCGCCCGCTGCACCCGGGCGAGGGCGGCCTGGTCGTCCGGGCGCTGGGGGTGGTGGCGGGGGCGGGGCCCCACCCCCCCCCCCCACGCCTCGGAGAGCGTGGCGGCGGGCGCGTCGGGGACGACGACGGTGGTCAGGGCTCAGCCCTCCTGGCGCGCCAGGGCGGTGTTGACGGTCTCGACGAGCTGCGTGGCGCCCAGCCCCTCGATCTCGGCGACGTACGCGTCCCACTCGTCGAGCGAGCGCTGGCCGGTGATGAACGCGGCCGTGGCGGACTGGACGGCGTCCTTGAGCTGGGTGTCGAGCAGCGAGTTCTGCTCGAGCTCCATCTCGTTCAGGCGCGGCGCTGGGGCCACCGGCAGCACCTCCTTGGCGTCGAGCACGGACCGGGTCCACTCCTTGACCTCGTCCGACATCACGGACTCGAGCAGGTCCTGCGTGGACCCGTTGGCCAGGAGGAACACGCCGTTGCTGTAGCCGAAGTCGGTGTTGAGCTTCTTCGGCGCGCCCGCGTTGATCGAGTTCCAGCTGATGTCCTCGTTCAGCGTGCGGGTGCCGTCCGTGCCCTTGGTGTAGGTCTCGCCGTCCACGCCCCACTGCGCGAACTCGATGCCCTCGTCCGAGTAGTACTGCCAGTCGACGTACTGCAGCAGCGCCTTGAAGTACGGCTTCTCCGCCGCCTCGCTGGAGATCATCAGGCCGCTGGAGAGCTGGCTCGCGGCGAGGTTGCTGCCCGCGGGACCGCCCGGGATGGTGAGCAGCCGGGTGGTGATGTCCTTGCCGCCGTCCTCGATCGCGGTGCGGTACGCGGTGATCTCCTGGGTGTTGCTGGAGACCGCCGCGGACCTGCCGGACACGAACTTCTGGCGGGCCTGGTCGTCGGACTGCGTGATCTCCGGGTCCATGACGCCGGCGTCGACCCAGCCGTGCACCGTCTCGAGGAGCTGCTTGTACGCGTCGCTCGTGCCGTTGAAGACGTACTCGCCCGCCTCCTGGTCGTACCAGGTGTTGTTGTAGCCCCACCCGCCCGCGGCGCCGTAGTTCGGCCCCATGACGTTGAGCAGCGCGCCGAGCGTGGTCACGTCGGTCCACCGGTCGGAGAAGGCGTAGTCGAGGCCGGGGTTCGCCTCCTGGACCTTCTTCAGGTCCTCGGTGAACTCGTCCCAGGTGGCCGGGTCCTCGGTGATCCCGGCCTTCTTCCACATGTCGTCGTTGACCATGACGGTGTACTGGACGTCCGGGATCTCCCGCAGGCCGGGCAGGATGTAGTACTTGCCGTCGTCCTGGCGCAGGTTGTCGATCTCGTCCTGCAGCCCCCAGTCCTCGACCTTCTGCGCGAAGTTCGGCATGTACTCGAGGTAGTCCGACACCGGGAGGATCGCGCCGCCGGAGACGAACTGCGTCTCCTGGCCGGGGTAGGTCACCGGCATGAGGTCCGAGGCCTCGCCCGAACCGATGAGCAGGGCCTTCTTCTGGTCCCAGTCGGCCAGCGGCACGTCGGTGCGGGCGAACGTGACGTTCCGGTCCGCCTCGAGGTGCTGGAAGACCGACCAGTCGTCCTGCACCTCGTAGTCCGGGTGGTCGCGGTACATCAGCGAGAACTCCACGGGCTCGGTGGCCTTGAACGACGTGCCCGCCGCGAAGTCCTCCATGGCGCCGACGGAGTGCTCGGCGTCGATGGTGGCGGCCGCGTCCGTGCTCGCGCCGTCGCCGCCGTCGTCGCCTCCCCCGCTGCCGCAGGCCGCCAGGGTCAGGGCCAGGGTCGTCAGCGACGCGGCCGCGACGGCCGCCCGCATCCGGGTGTTCCTCATGTCTTCTCCTCGTGTGACGAGCGTCGTCGCTCTCGAGCGGGATGTGATCCGTGCAGTGCAGAGGTCGCCGGCCGGCCCGTCAGCCCTTGACGGAGCCGAGCATCACGCCGGAGACGAAGTACCTCTGGATGAAGGGGTAGAAGCAGATGATCGGCAGCACGGTGAGCAGCATCGTCACGGACTGGATGTTCGCGCCGATCTGCACCGCGTCCTGCGTCGGGTCGGCCGCCGGCGACGCCGCGGCGATCATGTTCCGCAGGTAGACGGTGACCGGGAACAGCTCCTTCTGGTCCAGGTAGAGGAAGGCGTTGAACCACGAGTTCCACAGGCCGACGGCGTAGAAGAGCGTCATCGTGGCCAGCACCGCCTTGGACAGCGGCAGCACGATCCGGAAGAAGATCCCGTACGTCGTGAGGCCGTCGATCGCGGCCGCCTCCTCGAGGTCGCTCGGGAAGTTCTCGAAGAACGACTTCATGACCAGGAGGTTGAACACCGAGATGGCACCGGGCAGCACGATCGCCCAGAGGGTGTTCCGCATCCCCAGCACGTCGGCGACGAGGATGTAGTTCGGGATCAGGCCGCCGCTGAAGAACATGGTGAAGACCGCGATGCCGATGAAGAACGTGCGGCCCTTGAGGTGCCGGCGGCTCAGCGCGTAGGCGTACGGGGTGGTGAGCGCCATCGAGACGAAGGTGCCGACCACCGTGTAGACGACCGTGTTCTTGTAGTTGGTCCAGAACATCGCGTCGCCCATGACGTACCGGAACGTCTCGATGTTGAACCCCCGCGGCAGGAGGTTGACCTCGCCGGCGGCAATGAAGCCCTCCGACGAGAACGCCTTCGCCACGAGGTTCACGAACGGGTACAGCGTCACGGCGCACACCAGGAGCAGCACGACGACGTTGGCCACCTTGAAGGTGCGGTACCCGGCCGTGTCCTTGACGGTCGTGGCCTCGGTCCGGACGGCGGCGAGGTCGGGGGTGGGCATGCCGGTCACCACAGCGAGGCTCCCACCGTGCGGCGCGAGACGAAGTTCGCGGTGAGGACGAGGGCCAGCCCGATGAGCGCCTCGAAGAGGCCGATCGCCGTGCCGTAGGAGAACTGGGCCGACTGGATGCCCACCCGGTACAGGTACGTCGAGATGACGTCCGCCGTGGAGTAGATCAGCGGGTTCTGCAGCAGCAGGACCTTCTCGAACCCGACCGCCATGAAGGAGCCGATGTTGAGGATGAGCAGCACCATCATCGTGGGGCGGATGCCGGGCAGCGTGATGTGCCAGGTCTGCTGCCAGCGGTTCGCGCCGTCGATGCGGGCCGCCTCGTAGAGCTGGTCGTCGACGGTGGTCAGCGCGGCGAGGTAGAGGATCGTGCCCCACCCGACGGTCTGCCAGACCTCCGAGCTCACGTAGATCGTGCGGAACCAGTCGGGCTGCTGCATGAACGCGATCGCGTCGCCGCCGACCGCCTCCACGACCTGGTTCACCGTGCCGCTCACGGCGGTGAGCTGCAGCACGAGGCCCGCAACGATGACGATCGACATGAAGTGCGGCAGGTACGAGATCGTCTGCACGATCTTCTTGAAGCGTCGCGAGCGCAGCTCGTTGAGCATGAGCGCGAGGACGATCGGCAGCGGGAAGCAGATCACCAGCGTCAGCAGGCCCAGGATCACGGTGTTCCAGAACACCTGCCAGAACTGCTGGTTGTGGATGAACATCTCGAAGTAGTAGAAGCCGACCCACTCGTCGCCCAGCGGGCTGCCGCCGGGCCGGAACCGGCGGAACGCTATGACGTTCCCGATCATCGGCACGTACTTGAAGATCAGGAAGAACAGCACCGGCAGGACGACGAACGAGTACAGCCGCCAGTCCTTGCGCAGCGCCTGGCGCCACGTGGTGCGCGCCCGCCGCCGCGGTTCCTCCCGCGGTGGTGGTGACGACGGTGCGTCGTCGATCGGTGCGACGGTCGTCACCGTCCCTGCGGCCTGCGCCATGGGTCCCCCAGCCGTCACGTCGTCGTGCGGTCCGTCGGCCGCAACCTCGCGCCGACGATCCGAAAGTTTCGTCATTGAAAACGTTCTCCAACTGCGGCCGAGATTAGGGGGCGCCCTCGGGGATGGTCAAGCACCCCACCGATCACGGTCTGGTCACGGCGCCTCGACACGGCACCAGCACCCGCGACGTCGTGTACGGTCGAGCCGAAACTTGCGGGCCATCGCGCGGAACCTCGGCGACCCCGCGTCACGACAGGACGGACGATGAGCACCCCCACCCCGCACGGCCCGACGCCGACGATCGCCGAGATCGCCCGGGAGCTCGGCGTGTCCGTACCCACGGTGTCCAAGGTGCTGAACGGCAGGACCGACGTCGCGCCGGCCACCCGCGACCGCGTGGAGGCCGCGCTGGAGCGGCACCGCTACCGCCGCCGCCGGGCCGCCCCGCCGGTCGGCGCCGGGCTGGTGGACCTCGTCTTCCACCGGGTCGGCTCGGCCTGGTCCACGGAGATCATCCGCGGCGTGGAGGACGCCGCCGCGGCGGCCGGGGTGAGCGTCATCCTGTCCGAGCTGGGCGGGGAGCACCGCCCGCCGTCCACCTGGCTCGAGACGACGCTCTCCCGCCCGCCGCTGGGCGTGCTGCTCGTCGCGGCCAGCCTCAGCGCCTCGCAGCGGCCCCGCCTGACCACGCGCGGCATCCCCTACGTCGTCATCGACACCGACGGCGAGCCGCCGCCCGACGTGCCGACGGTCGGGTCGGACAACTGGAGCGGGGGCCTGGCGGCCACCCGGCACCTGCTCGAGCTGGGGCACCGGCGCATCGCCGCCATCTCCGGGCCCGGCAACATGCTGTGCGCCCGCGCGCGCCTCGACGGCTACCGCACGGCGCTCGAGGAGGCGGGGATCGGCTTCGACCCGGCGCTGGTGCGGTCGGGCAACTTCGAGGTGGAGTCCGGCTACCGCTCCGGCAGCGAGCTGCTCGACCTGCCCGAGCGCCCGACCGCCGTCTTCGCCGGGTCGGACATGCAGGGCATCGGCCTGCTGCGGGCCGCGCAGGAGCGCGGCATCTCCGTGCCGCGCGACCTGTCGGTCGTCGGCTACGACGACCTGCCGCTGGCGACCTGGACCGCCCCCGCGCTGACCACGGTCCGCCAGCCGCTGCTCGAGATGGCGACCACCGCCACCCGGCTGCTGCTCGACCTCGCCCGCGGCGAGACACCCATGGCCCGCCGGGTCAACCTCGCCACCGCGCTCGTCGTGCGGGAGTCCACCGCTCCCCCGCCGACCTGACGCGAGGCCCCCAATGCATCGAGCGTGCTGACTTGCTCCTCAAACCGCCGGTTTGAGGAGCAAGTC
>NZ_JBHVBO010000245.1:0-5066 GCF_042668085.1 Isoptericola sp. NPDC057391
GGACGACAACGCAAATAGTTGCGTTGTCGTCCCGGCCTCTCTATCTCGCGGGTCCGGGTTCTCTCTCGGCCTCAGCCGACCGGTGCGAGGTCTCCCCGCATCGGCTCGGCGTCGCGCGTCTCGCCGGCACGGCTGAGCAGCCCGGCGTAGACGTCCGCCGGGATCGTGTCGGGGATGTGCAGGCCCTCGGCCACCGCGATCCGGTCGCTGACCTCACGCAGCACGAGGGACATCGGTACGTCGAGCGCCTCGCAGATCGACGCCAGCAGCTCCGACGACGCCTCCTTCTGCCCGCGCTCCACCTCGCTCAGGTATCCGAGCGAGACCCTCGCTGCGGACGACACCTCACGCAGGGTGCGCCCCTGGCGCTGCCGCGCGTCGCGCAGCACGTCGCCGATCTCACGTCGCAGTACGACCATCTCGCGCCCCCTCTCCGTGTCCGATCGTCCCGGCACCGGACCGGTCGTGACCGGGTTCCTCGTCCGTCCTGTCGTCCCCCTGGCTCCAGGGGTGGCACTACCGTACCGCGCACGCGGCATGCCCGGCCTGGCGTGGCGGGGATCGAGACGGGTTCGTGCCCTGTCGGTCATCACACCCATCGCAACGCGGGCACCCGGGGGCTTGTTCCCGGTGTCACGACCCGCGACAGGCTCGTCACGCACCCTTCACAGCCCGCCGACGGGCCGGCCGTCGCCGTCGGACGCCGTCTCACCGCAGGCCTCGAGCGCCAGGGTCAGGACGGCCACCACGACCGCAGCCCGCACCTCGGCGCGGGTGCCGGCGAGGTCGAGCCGCCGCACCCGGTCGCCCGCCGGGGTGCTCACCGCGACGTACGCCTCCCCCGGCGGGTGACCGTCCTGCGGATCGGGCCCGGCGACTCCGGTCGTGGCCAGGCCGACGTCGGCGCCCAGCGCGCGGCGTACGCCGGTCGCCATCTGACCGGCGACGTCGGGATCCACGGGCCCGCGCAGCGCCAGGAGGTCCGGGGCCACCCCCAGCGTCGTGGCCTTGAGGTCGGTCGCGTAGGCGACGACGCCGCCGCGCACGACGGCGGACGCCCCCGGCACGTCGACCAGGGTGGCCACGACCAGCCCGCCAGTGAGGGACTCCGCCGCGGCCAGCGTCCAGCCCCGGGAGCGGGCGCCGTCGAGCACCGCGCGAGCGAGCGCCCCCGGCGGCGGCGTGCCGGCCCCGGGGCCGGCCGGGCCGGCGTCCGGGGTCACGCGGCGGGCCGGGGCCCGGCCTCGCGCCGGCCGGCGGCGAGGAGGCGCGCGCCCTGCACGAAGTAGTCGACGCCCGTCACGACGGTCACCGCGATCGCGGCCCACAGCACGATCCACGCCACGACGTGCACGGCACCGGGCAGGGCCGCCAGGGGCAGCAGGAAGAGCGTGATCGCGACGGCCTGCAGCACCGTCTTCAGCTTGCCGCCGCGCGACGCCGGCATCACGGCGTACCGCAGCACCACCATCCGCAGCGCGGTGACCGCCAGCTCGCGCGCGAGGATGACCGTCGGCACCCACCAGGGCAGCTCGCCCAGCGGCCAGCAGAGCAGGATGAGGGCCGCGCCCACGAGCGCCTTGTCCGCGATGGGGTCGAGGATCTTGCCGAGGTCGGTCACGAGGTTGCGCGACCGGGCCAGATAGCCGTCGACGCGGTCGCTCACGGCGGCGACCACGAACACCCCCGTCGCCACCAGGCGCCAGGTGACCGAGTCCCCGCCGTCCACGAGCAGCGCCCAGGCGAACACGGGCACGAGCGCGATGCGCACGAGGGTCACCGCGTTGGCGACGTTCCAGGGCGAGGGCGCTTCGTTGACCACCGGACCACCCTAGCGGCGTCGCGGGCCACCTCGCCGCCGCCGTCCCCGCCGCCACACCTGCCGCCGCCGGGGGCGTCCGGGCAGTACCCTCCTCACGTGGCACGCCACGCGTCCGACGAGGGACGACCCGCGCGAGGGCTCTACGCCGTCGCTGCCCTGGCCGGCACGGCCCTGGGCGTCGCCGGCACGCTCGCGCTCGGGGGTTCGTCGCCCGAGGCGACGGCGCCGCCCTCCGCCGGGACCGCGTCCGCGACCGTCCCGCCGTCTACGCCCCCGCCCTCGCCCTCGCCCTCCACGGTGCCCCCGTCCGAGCCGGCGACCTTCACGCTGCTCGCCGCGGGCGACCTCCTCACGCACGACCCGGTCGTCAGGTCCGCGGGCGGGCCGCGGGACGCCGACTTCACGCCCCTCCTGGCCGGGCTGGACGCCTGGGTGGGGGGCGCCGACCTGGCGCTGTGCCACCTCGAGGTGCCCGTGGCACCGAAGGGCACCGACCCGACCGGCTACCCGCTCTTCGGCGCGCCCGCAGGCCTGGTGCGCGACCTCGACGAGCAGGGCTGGGACGGGTGCTCGACGGCCTCCAACCACTCCGTCGACCGGGGCTACGACGGCGTCACCGCCACGATCCGGCGCCTGGCTGCCGCCGGGATGGGGTTCGCCGGGACGGCCCGCAGCGCGGCGCAGCAGGACGCCCCGCAGCGCTACGTGCTGACCCGGGAGGGTCGGGAGCTCACGGTCGCCCACCTGGCCGCCACCTATGGGCTCAACGGGCTCCCGATGCCCGCGGACGCCCCCTGGGCGGTCGACCTCATCGACGCCGACCACCTCGTGCGGCAGGCCCGCCAGGCCCGCGAGGAGGGCGCCGACGTCGTCGTCGTCAGCCTGCACGCCGGGGTCGAGTACACCGAGGTGCTGACCGACCAGCAGGAGGACGTCGTGCGGCGGCTGGCGCGGTCCCGCGAGGTCGACCTCGTCATCGGGCACCACGCGCACGTGCCGCAGCGGATCGACCGCGTCGGCAAGGGGCCCGGCGGCGACGGGATGTGGGTCGCCTACGGGCTCGGCAACCTGCTCTCGAACCAGAGCGCCGACTGCTGCGACGCGCGCACCAGCAACGGCGTCCTGCTCTCGGCCACGTTCACCCAGGACGCCCCGGACGACCCCGCCCGGGTCACGGACGTGACCTGGACCGGCACCACCGTGGACATCGGCGGCGGCCACGACGTGCTCGCGCTCCCCGACGCCCTCGACGACCCCGGCGCGACCACCCTGTCCGCCGCGGAGCTCGAGGCCCGCGAGCAGCGGGTCCGCGAGGCGGTGGGCGACGCCGCCCCGGAGCGACAGGAGCCGTCCGAGGCGACCGGTCCTCCGCCGCAGGTGCTCCCCCGCGACAGCTGACCTGACCCTTCCGGCCGGCCCGGCGACCGGCCCGGCGACCACGCCGGGGACGTCAGCGCCAGCCGTTCTCCGGGTCGGTGTCGGCGTCGTCGTGGTAGTCCTTCGCCACGGGCGGGGCGTGCCCGTCGGTGCCGTCCGCGTACGGGTCCGACGGGGCGCCGTCCGGGGCTCCGCCGTCGGCGTCCTGGTCGTAGGCCTGCGGCGTCTCGCCCCGGATGAGGGCGAGCGCGGACGCCAGGTCGTCCGGGGTCACCAGCACCTCGCGCGCCTTCGAACCCTCGGACGGGCCGACGATCTCGCGCGACTCGAGCAGGTCCATGAGGCGGCCGGCCTTGGCGAAGCCCACGCGCAGCTTGCGCTGCAGCATGGACGTCGAACCGAACTGGGTCGTGACGACGAGCTCCGCGGCCTGCAGCAGCAGGTCGAGGTCGTCGCCGATGTCCTCGTCGACCTGCTTCTTGGCCGCCGCCGGGGCGGTGACGTCCTCGCGGTAGACGGGCTTGAGCTGCTCCTTCACGTGCTCGACGACGCTGTGCACCTCGGACTCGGTGACCCACGCGCCCTGCACGCGCATGGGCTTGGCCGCGCCCATGGGCAGGAAGAGCGCGTCACCCTGGCCGATGAGCTTCTCGGCGCCCGGCTGGTCGAGCACGACGCGCGAGTCGGCGAGCGACGACGTCGCGAACGCGAGGCGCGACGGCACGTTCGCCTTGATGAGGCCGGTGACGACGTCCACGGACGGCCGCTGCGTGGCGAGCACGAGGTGGATGCCCGCGGCGCGCGCGAGCTGCGTGATGCGCTGGATGGAGGCCTCGACGTCGCGCGGGGCGACCATCATGAGGTCCGCCAGCTCGTCCACCACGACCAGCAGGTACGGGTACGGCGCGATCTTGCGCTCCGAGCCCGGCAGCGGCTTCACCTTGCCCGCCCGGACGGCGGTGTTGAAGTCGTCGACATGCTTGTACCCGAAGGTCGCCAGGTCGTCGTAGCGCGCGTCCATCTCGCGCACCACCCAGTCCAGGGCCTCGGCGGCCTTCTTGGGGCTGGTGATGATCGGCGTGATGAGGTGCGGGATGCCCTCGTAGATCGTCAGCTCGACGCGCTTCGGGTCCACGAGGATCAGGCGCACCTGCTCGGGCGTGGCCCGCATGAGGATCGACGTGATCATCGAGTTGATGAAGCTGGACTTACCGGCGCCGGTGGCGCCCGCGACGAGGATGTGCGGCATCTTCGCGAGGTTCGCGACGACGTAGCCGCCCTCGACGTCCTTGCCCACGCCCATGACCATGGGGTGCTCGGTGCGGCGGGCCGCCGACGAGCGCAGGACGTCGCCGAGGACCACGGTCTCGCGGTCGGAGTTCGGGATCTCGATGCCGATCGCGGACTTGCCGGGGATCGGCGACAGGATGCGCACGTCCGCGCTCGCCACCGCGTAGGCGATGTTGTTGGAGAGCGACGTGATGCGCTCGACCTTGGTCTTGGCGCCCACCTCGACCTCGTACCGCGTGACCGTGGGGCCGCGGGTGAAGCCGGTGACCTGCGCGTCCACGCCGAAGTCGTCGAAGACCTTGGTGAGCGACTCGACCACCCGGTCGTTCGCCGCCGACCGGGTCTTGTGCGGCGCGCCCTTGCCGAGGGAGTCCTCGCTGGGCAGCAGGTACACCGTGTCGCCGTCGAGCATCGGCTGCTCGGCGCGGCCCATCGGAGGCAGGTCGCCCGCGGGCGCCGGCGCGGGCTCGTCGGGAGCCGGCACCGCCGCCTCGACGGGCGCGGTCGCGGGGGCGCCGACCCGCTGCGTGGCGGCGCCGCGGCCGCCCTTGGGGGCGCCCTTGGCGGCCGCCGCGTC